>NZ_JBCGFQ010000011.1:0-117647 GCF_040984075.1 Pseudomonas sp. I2 | reverse complement strand
ATGCGTCAATACGCGCCTGGCAGGCTGCCAATGCCGCCGTGCGGGTATCCAGCATGCCTTGCAACTGCTCCAACTGCCGGCGCATCTGCTCGCTGGCGCCCTGGACCTGGGCCAGGATCGCTCGCAATGCATCGTTACTCATTTCTGGCCTCGCGCTATCGGTTGCCGCGACGTCGGTGTCGCGAACGGTTGAGCGCAGCTTCGGGGCAAAGGTTTAATTTTTTCCACGCGGCGCTGCCCAGGCGGCGCTCGCGCTTGAACGTTGCCGGCACCCCGGGCTCAGACATTCAAAGGTCGCAGCGAGGAGCAGGCCCATGAGCATCGAACGCAGCATCCCCGAGCTGGAAGCCTGGTACGCCCAGTACGACGATGAAAGCTACCGGCGCGAGTCGCCGGACGCCTATCATCATGAATTGATCCGTACCGCCGAGGCCCTGCGCGACGATGGCGCCATCGACTGGGACGATTGGCTGGCGCTCAAGGCCCTGGCCGACCAGGCCCACGCGCGGGCCCTCACGGAGGCGGTACAGGCCCATGTGGACGACCCAGACGCATGAAGACATTGAAGATCGCCACCTTCAACCTCAACGGCATCCGCAGCCGCCTGCCCGGGCTGCTCGCCTGGCTGGCGCGCGAACAGCCCGACATCGCCTGCCTGCAGGAGCTCAAGGCCGCTGACAAGGACTTCCCCCGCGAGGCCCTGGAGGCGGCGGGCTATGGTTGCCTGCACCATGGCCAGCCCTCTTGGAACGGCGTCGCCATCCTTGCCCGCGACAGCCAGCCGCTGGAGGTGCGCCGTGGGCTGCCGGGCATGCAGGAGGACACCCAGAGCCGCTACCTGGAGGCGGCCGCCCACGGCGTGCTGGTGGCTTGCCTGTACCTGCCCAACGGCAATCCCCAACCGGGGCCGAAGTTCGAGTACAAGCTGCGCTGGTTCGAGCGGCTGATCGAGCATGCCGCGACGCTGCGCCACAGCGGGCACCCGACGGTGCTGGCCGGCGACTTCAATGTGGTGCCCACCGACCAGGACATCTACAACCCACGCTCCTGGCGCAAGGACGCCTTGCTCCAGCCCGAGTCCCGCGAATGCTACCAGCGCCTGCTGGCGCAGGGCTGGAGCGATGCCATCCGCCAGCTTCACCCGGACGCCCGGGTCTATACGTTCTGGGACTACTTTCGCAACCACTGGCCACGCAACGCCGGCCTGCGCATCGACCACCTGCTGCTCAGCCCCGACCTGGCACCCCGGCTCGAGGCCGCTGGCGTGGATGCCTGGGTACGCAACGAGCCCAAGGCCAGCGACCATGCGCCGGTGTGGATCGAACTGGGTAGCGACATGCGACGTTGATCACGTTCCGACAGGGCGCTCCGTCAACCGCATGTTCAACTCAATGTTCCATGGGTTCAAATAACCAGGCGCATGGCGCAACGGCCCTCCAGCCCATGGCGCCGCTCTTCGGCCAGCAGCTCGCGCAGGCGCTCACCCAGCTGATCCGCCGCAATCACTTCGAATCCGCGGCGTGCATAGAACGGGGCATTCCACGGCACCTCGACGAAAGTGGTCAATGTCAGCAACGGGATACCTCGATGCCGTGCCGCACTGATGACCTGTGCCAGCAGGCTGCCTCCGACGCCTTGCCCCTGGGCTTGCAGGCGTACCGATAGCTCATGGATGTGCAACGCATCGCCGGCCGGGCGGGCGCATAGAAACCCCAGTGGCCGCTCTTGTGCGTCGACCGCCACCCAACTGCCTTCGGCCTCCATGAAGGCCTGGTGCGCGGCTTCGTCAAGCACTTCGTCGGTGGCCAGCCAGGCGAGTGCCGGGAGGCGGGCGAATGCCTGGGCGGCCGAGCGCTCGATGGCAGGGAGCGACGGGATATCACGGGGCAGGGTAGGGCGTACGTGCATTGGGCTGTCCTTGGCGGGAAACCGGCAAGTCTGGAAGCCGCGCTGTGCCAAGGCAAGGCATTGGGTTTTTATCGGGGCCCCTGGACTTGCAATGATCTTGTTATAACGTAACATTTTGACGCTATCTGCCTCCTGCCCCTTCCTTGTCGAGTAATGACCATGACCGAAGACGAACTCCTCCGCCAGAGCCCTGATGCCTACATGAACGAGCCGCAACGGCAGTTCTTCCGCAACCTGCTGCTGGCTCAGCGCGCCGAGCTGCAAGCACGCATCGAACAACAATTCCGCACCCTGCGCGAACAGGAAGTACACAGCGACCCGGCCGACATCGGCAGTGCCGAAGAAGAGCGTCACTGGCAGCTACGCTCCCTGGAGCGGGAGAAGAAGCTGCTGGACAAGATCGACCAGGCCCTGGAGCGCCTGGCGCGCGGCGACTATGGCTGGTGCGAGGAGACTGGCGAACCGATCGGCCTGCGCCGCCTGCTGCTGCGCCCCACCGCGACCCTGTGCATCGAGGCCAAGGAACGCCAGGAAATGAAGGAGCGCCACCTGCGGGACGGGGACTAGCGGCAAGCTACAAGAGGGACGTGCACCTACGCGCTTTTCTTGCAGCTAGCCCCCGCGCCCTGGGAAAAACCCGCCGTGGGCAGCGTAGGCAATGTTAATCTTGCACCCTTCGTTGCCAACCCGGATCGTCACATGCTGTTCAATATCGCCATCCTGCTCGGCACCCTGGTGGCCATGGAGGGCGTCGGTACGCTGGCCCACAAGTACATCATGCATGGCTGGGGCTGGTGGCTGCATCGCTCGCACCATGAGCCGCACCTGGGGATGCTGGAGACCAACGACGTCTATCTGCTCGCCCTGGCCCTGGTCGCGACCGGGCTGGTGGCGCTGGGCAAGGCCGGGCATGCGCCGCTGCAGTGGGTCGGCGCCGGTGTGGCGGGGTACGGTGTGGCGTACGTGCTGGCCCATGATGGCGTGTTCCACCGGCACTGGCCGAACGCGCCCAGGCCGGTCAATCGCTACCTCAAGCGCTTGTACCAGGCGCACCGGTTGCACCATGCCATGCCGGGGCGCAAGGGCGGCGTTTCGTTCGGATTTTTCTATGCACCGCCCCTGCGGGTGCTCAAGCGCCAGCTCAAGGCACGGCGGCGGGCGGCTCGAAGGGTTGGGTAAATCGCTTGTCACGCCGTCGGGGTCGGCAAATGCTGGGGCCGCTTCGCAGCCCCAAAATAGCGATACCGCCTCAGTTCACCGGCTCGCGCCCGCTCACAGGCGCCACCTTCTGCCCACGGCTCACCCACCAGCCGAACGCCGCCGCGGTGAAGAACATGATCAGGCTGTAGATCGCCGCCGGCACCGCCATGGTCGGATTGTTCAACAGGGTCGGGCTCAACGCCAGGGCGATGGCCAGCGTGCCATTGTGGATGCCGATCTCCATGCCGATGGCGATGGCCTGGCGCTTGGGAATGTTCAACAGGCGCGGTACCCAGTACCCGACGCTGAGGCTGAGCAGGTTGAACAGCAGCGCCGCCACGCCGACCACCGGCGCGTACTCGACCACGGTCTGCCAGTCCTTGACCAGCGCCAGGATGACGGTGAAGGCCAGGAACAACGCCGCCACCAGCTTCATCGGCTTCTCCAGGCGCGCGGCGAAAGCCGGTGCCCAATGCCGGATCAGCATGCCCAGGGCCACCGGCAGCAACACGATGGCGAACACCTGCATGACCTTGGCGAATTGCAGGGGGATGGCCTGGTCGGATGCCATGAACCACATCAGCGACAGGTTCACCAGCAACGGCATGGTGAGGATGGCGATCAACGAGTTGACCGCCGTCAGCGTGATGTTCAATGCCACGTCACCATGGGCCAGGTGGCTGAACAGGTTGGCCGTGGTGCCGCCGGGCGACGCGGCCAGCAGCATCAGCCCCACCGCCAGCGCCGACTCCAGGCCGAAGCCATTGACGATCAGGAAGCACACGAACGGCAGCAGCACGAGCTGGCAGGCCAGGCCGACGATCACAGGCTTAGGGTACTTCACCACTCGGGCGAAGTCGGCCAGGGTCAGTGACAACCCAAGGCCGAGCATGATGATGCCCAGGGCGAGGGGTAGGACAGCGGTGAGCAGGGGCGAGGCGGTCATCGTGGGCATCCCTTTGGCAAATTGAGAGCAGTTTAGCTGCAAGCTGCAAACGTAAGCAGATCTGCGCGGTACCTGGAGCTTGAACCTTGCGGCTTGCGGCTCTAGCATGCGCGCTTTTGCCGAGGATTAGCCTGTCATGCCGTTCCAGCAAGGTCTGCTTGCCACCCCGGTGCCGGCCCATGCCCGTCACCTGTTCTTCACCGTCCATGCGGCCGAGGCGCTGCCCGCCGTGCTGGATGCGCTGCTGCCGCAGGTCGATGGCCAGGCACTGATCCTGGGCGTCGGCGCGCCGCTGGCCAAGGCACTGGGGCGCCAGGTTCCGGGCCTGCGTGCCTTCCCGCAGTTGGACGCGGCGGTGGAGAACCCCAGCACCCAGCATGGCCTGTGGCTGTGGCTGCGCGGTGAACAGCGCGGCGAGCTGTTTCTGCGCGCCCAGGCGCTGGAGGCGCTGTTGGCCCCGGCGCTGAGCCTGGTGGACAGCGTCGAGGGCTTCCTGCACCGCGGTGGCCACGACCTCAGTGGCTACGAGGATGGCACCGAGAACCCGGTGGACGAGGCCGCCGTCGAGGCGGCGATCGTCGCTGGCGAGCAGGTGGGCCTGGCCGGCTCCAGTTTCGCCGCCTTCCAGCTGTGGAAGCACGACCTGGGCTACTTCAAGTCGCTGCCCCAGGACGAACAGGACAACATCATCGGCCGCCGCCTCGACGACAACGAAGAGCTGGAGGACGCGCCCGCGTCGGCCCACGTCAAGCGTACCGCCCAGGAAAGCTTCGAGCCGGAGGCGTTCATCGTTCGCCGCTCGCTGGCCTGGGCCGACGAGCGCGGCGCTGGCCTGGCGTTCGTCGCCCTGGGGCATGCCTTCGATGCCTTCGAAGTGCAGTTGCGGCGCATGAGTGGCCTGGAGGACGGTGTGGTCGATGGCCTGTACCGCTTCAGCCGGCCACTGACCGGTGGTTACTACTGGTGCCCGCCCATGACGGAGCAGGGGCTGGACCTGAGCTTGCTGCTGTAGGTCTCTGGCATTTTGGGGCCGCTAAGCGGCCCCAAGCCTAAACATCCGGATACAGAATCCCCGGACAGCACCAGGGCCAGCAGCTAGCCTTGTAAAGTTTCCGACTCATGACGGGGGCTTTTCTATGTTCAGGCGTCGCGATGTCCTACGTGCCGGCGCGGCGGTGGGGTTGCTGGCGACCACACCCTGGTTGCGCGCCGAGCCCGCCAGCGGCCTGCTGGCCCGCAAGGTGCCGTCCACCGGCGAAGCCCTGCCGGTGATCGGCGCCGGCACCTCCGGCAGTTTCGAGGTCCGCTCGGGCTCAGCCCAGTACCAGCAGCTCAAGGAAGTGCTGAGGTTGTTCTTCGCGGGGGGCGGCAAGGTGATCGACACCTCGCCCAACTATGGCGGCGCCGACGCCATCCTCGGCCAATTGCTGGAGGAGGGCGGCTGGCACCGCCAGTGCTTCCTGGCCACCAAGATCGCCGCCGACAGCCGCGCCGCCGCCGAGGAACAATGGGCCGGCAGCCTCAGGAGCCTGCGTACCGACAAGGTCGACCTGCTGCAGATCCACAACCTGCGCGACTGGCGTACCCAGTTGCCTTATGCGCGCGAACTCAAGGCCCAGGGCAAGACCCGCTACGTCGGCATCACCCATTACCTGGCCAGCGGCCAGGACGAGGTGGCGCGCATCGTGCGCAGCGAGCCCCTGGATTTCATCCAGATCAACTATTCGGTCAACGCCCCCGAGGCTGCCCGCGAACTGCTGCCGCTGTGCCAGGACAAGGGCGTGGCGGTGCTGATCAACCGTGCCTTCGACGATGGCCGCCTGTTCGCCAGGGTCAAGGACCAGGCATTGCCGGGATGGGCCGCGCAGGTCGGGATCGACAGTTGGGCGCAGTTGTTCCTCAAGTTCGCCATCAGCCACCCGGCGGTGACCACGGTGATCCCGGCCACCAGCCGCCCGGAGCGCCAGCTCGACCAGCTCAAGGCCGGCACGGGGCCGCTGCTCAGCGAGGCCCAGCAGCAGGCGCTGGTTAAGCTGTTCGCCTGACGCCATGGACGGCTGGCGGCGGCGCCTGGACCAGGGGCTGAACATCCAGCCTGGCGAAGGCCCGGCGGTGGTCGCCGGGCTGGCCTTGTTCTACCTGCTGTTCACCGGCTATTTCATGTTGCGCCCGGTGCGCGAGACCATGGGCGTGGCCGGTGGGGTGGAGAACCTGCAATGGTTGTTCACCGGCACCTTCGTGGTCACCCTGGCATGCCTGCCGCTGTTCGGCTGGCTGGCCTCGCGGGTCAGGCGCCGGCGCATCCTGCCCTGGACCTACGGCTTCTTCGTCAGCAACCTGTGGCTGTTCGCCCTGCTGTTCGCCCGCGATCCCGACGACCTGTGGAACGCACGGGCGTTCTACATCTGGCTGTCGGTGTTCAACCTGCTGGCCATTTCCCTGGCCTGGAGCGTGCTCGCCGACTTGTTCACCAGCGCCCAGGGCAAGCGCCTGTTCGGCCTGCTGGCCGCCGGTGCCAGCCTCGGTGGCCTGAGCGGCCCGTTGCTCGGCACGCTGCTGGTGGCACCGCTGGGCCATGCCGGGCTGTTGCTGCTGGCCGGATTGTTCCTGCTCGGCAGCATCGCGGCGGCCGGCTACCTGCAGCACTGGCGCGACCGCCATCCGTTGCCGGCCCTGGCCGAGCACCCGCCGTCGCGGCCGCTGGGCGGCAACCCCTTCGCCGGTGCCACGGCGGTGCTGCGCTCGCCCTACCTGCTGGGCATCGCCCTGTTCGTGGTGCTGCTGGCCAGCGTCAGCACCTTCCTGTACTTCGAGCAGGCGCGCATCGTCAGCGAGACCTTCACCGACCGCACCCGCCAGACCCAGGTGTTCGGCCTGATCGACACGGTGGTTCAGGCCCTGGCGATCCTCACCCAGGTGTTCGTCACCGGCCGCCTGGCCCGGCGCCTGGGCGTAGGCGTGCTGCTGGTGGTGGTGCCGCTGGTGATGGCCGTCGGTTTCCTGTGGCTGGCCCTGGCACCGGTGTTCGCGGTGTTCGTGGTGGTGATGGTGGTGCGCCGGGCCGGCGAATACGCACTGGTCCGGCCCGGGCGGGAAATGCTGTTCACCGTGCTGCCGGCCGAGGACAAGTACAAGGCCAAGAACTTCATCGACACGGTGGTCTACCGAGGTGGCGATGCCTTGAGCGGCTGGGTCAAGCGCGGGCTGGACGTGATCGGCGAGCATCCGCAACTGGCCATGCTGATCGGCGCGCTGATCGCCTTGGGCTGGGGAGTGACCGGCGGCTGGCTGGGCCGACGGCAACGGGTGCTGGAGGAGGCTGGAGGCGATCCACGGCAAGGCTAGGCAGTCTTTGTAAGTCTGGCGCACCAATAAGCGCCGGCCGCTTATTTAACGCCACCGGTCCGGCGGATAGCGGAATCGAGCGAATCCCGCCTTGCCGCCGTACTCCCAAGCTATGTACGGCACACGGCCGTGCATCCCAAGCCACACGAGGTAGCAACCATGGCCAACAAAGAGAACAGCAGGACCGGCAGCCAGGGTGGATCGAAGAACCCGGGCAACTTCGCCAATGACCGCCAGAAAGCCTCCGAAGCCGGTCGCAAGGGCGGCCAGCATTCCGGCGCTGGCCGGTCGAGCGAGTCGGGCCGCAAGGGCGGTCGCTCGTAGCGGCATCCCGCAGTGCCGGGCCTCCTGGCACTGCGCTCACGTTCCAGCGCAGGAGGACATCCCATGCGCATGGCTCCACTGATCTGCCTGCTGGGCAGCCTGACGCTGCTCGGCGGCTGTTTCGACCGTGACAACGACCATCCGGCCAAGGACGCCGACCCGAGCAAGCCATCGCTGCAGATGCAGCAGCCCGACGCGCCGGCCACTCAGCCGACGCCCGAACCGCAGCCGATGCCGCCGCGGGACCAGGATAACTGAGCGGGCGAGGGGACCCAGGCATGAGGCTCATGACTCAAGAGGCCGCCAGCACGGCGCTGGCCCCGTCCGCCGACGACAGCCTGGCGCGACGCTACCAAGCGCTGTTGGCCGGGCAATGCAGAGACGCTGAACAGTGGCTCGCCGGGCAACTGGCCCGCGTTGACGGCCTGCGCGATGACCTGCCGACCTCACCCTGGCAACTGGAGGCCTGGGTCGGCGAACACGCCGAGCGTGTCGCCCAGGACTATGCCGCCTACCTGGCAGCGCGACGCCAGGGCGCGTCGCGCCGCTACTTCGCCAACCGCGCCCAGGCCCTGTGGTTCCTGCAGCAGGTGGCCCCCACCAAGGCGGTCGATGGCGCCTGGCTGCATGGCACCCTGCGGCACTGGCGCGACCCGCGTTACCACGGCCTGATCCGCACTTTCCTCGAGGAACTCGGTGACGGCGACCCGCGTTGCAACCATGTGCTGATCTACCAGCGCCTGCTCAGCCGGCTGGGCTGCCTCGAGCCACTGCCCCTGGACGACGGACGCTACCTGCAAGGGGCCTTGCAACTGGCCTTGGGGCAGCACGGCGACCGCTTTCTCGCCGAAGTGATCGGCTACAATTTTGGTTATGAGCAGCCACCGCTGCACCTGCTGATCACTACCCAGGAGTTGGCCGAGCTGGGCATCGACGGCCACTACTTCCAACTGCACGTGACCATCGACAATGCCGCCAGCGGTCATGCCCGCAAGTCGCTCCAGACGTTACGCCAGCTATGGCCGCAAGCGGGTGGCGAGGCGTTCTACCAACGAGTCCGGCGCGGTTATCGGCTCAACGCCCTGGGTATCGACACACCCAGCCTGATCGCCAGTTTCGACCTCGAGGGCGAACTGCTCGCGGCTCTGGAGCGCAAGCGCGCCTTCGGCCGGCTCATGCACGCCGACCACTGCCGCCTGCAGGGCCGCACGATCAACCAGTGGCTGTCCACGGCCGAGGCCATGCCCGGGTTTCTCCAGGCCTTGCAGCGCCAAGGTTGGGTATGCCGTGGCCAGGACCCGGCGCGCAGCCGCCTGTGGAGCCTGATCGAAGGCCCCAACGCCGCCATGTTCGGGGTGTTCAGCGCCTACGAGAAGCAACTCTGGCACGACTGGATCGCCGGCGACTGGCCAGGCGCCAGGGTATCCCGGGTGGCGCCGGGCAGTTGGCAGGCCGAGATGGCCCCAGGCGAGCGGGACGACGCCCACGCCAGGGCGCTGCCCCTCGAGGCTCTGATCCAGCGCATGGCCGGCAACCGGCACGCCTTGCCCGAAGGCCTGCGCGCCACCCGCGCCTACGCCCATGCGACCGGCCTTGCCCAGGAGGAACCTCACTGATGCTGCTGAACCAGGAACAGACCCAGGCCGACCAGGCCCTGCTGCAGCTGGGCCGGCGCCTGCGCGCCGACGGCTACCGCTTCACCTGCGTGACCCCGGCGACCCACGCGCGCAACAACGCCCGCGAAGGCGCCGAGCGCGCCCGTACCCTGCGTGACGTGTTCGGCTGGAGCCGGCCGTTCCCGCCCTCCTTGCTGTCGCTCGACGAGCTCGAGCAACTGCGTACCGCCCAGGTCCTGGAGGAGGCGGGCGAACGGTTGCGCGCCAAGGTGCGCTGGTCGAACCTGGACGACCTGTTGCTGGTGCACTCGGCCTTTCCCACCGAGGCCAGCGACGCGGTGTTCTTCGGCCCCGACAGCTACCGTTTCGCCCAGGTCATCCACGACCACCTGCAGCGCAGCCCCTCCCGTGTCCAGCACGCCGTCGACATCGGCTGCGGTACTGGCATCGGTGCGTTGATCATCGCCCGTGCCGCACCGCATGCGCAGGTCAGCGCGCTGGACATCAACCCTCTGGCCCTGCGCTACACCGCCATCAATGCCGCCCTGGCAGGGGTGGGCAATGTTTCGGTGGAACCGAGCGACTTGCTCGACGGCGTCAGCGGTACCTTCGACCTGATCGTGGCCAACCCGCCCTACATGCTCGATGCCGGCCAACGGGTCTATCGCCACGGCGGAGGGGCGCTGGGCGCGCAGCTGTCGCTGCGCATCGTCGAACAGGCCTGCCAGCGCCTGGCCCCGGGCGGCACCTTGCTGCTCTATACCGGCGTGGCCATCGTCGAGGGGCGCGACGCCTTGCTCGACGCCATCCGCCTGCGCCTGGCCGGGCCACAGTGGAGCTGGGTGTACCGGGAAGTGGACCCGGACGTGTTCGGCGAGCAACTGCTCGAGCCGGGCTACCAGCAGGTCGAGCGCATCGCTGCCGTGGCGTTCAGCGTCACCCGCAGCGGATGATGCGGCCATGTACCGGCCTTGCATGTTCGGTATCGAGGAAGAGTACCTCCTCGTGGAGCTGGCCAACGGCCGCGTGCTGGCCACGCCGTCCCTGGCCGTGGCCCGACGCTGTCGCGAGGTGATGGGCGAATACTTCGCCGAGGAAATGTTCCGCAGCCAGATCGAAGTCGCCTCGCCGGTGTTCGGCAACCTGCACGAGGCACGCCAGTTCTTTTGCGACAGCCGCCAGCGCCTGGGCGATGCCCTGGCCGCGGAGGGCGTGGGCCTGTACTGCGCCGCCAGCCACCCCTGCGCGCAGTGGTTGCGCCAGCGAGCCCGGACCACCCCGCACTACCGCCAGGTCTTCGATGACTACCAGCACGTGGCGCGGCGCAGCCTGCTGTCCGGGTTGCACGTGCACGTGGGCGTGCCGCCGGGCTGCGACCGCATGCAGCTGATCAACCGGCTGCTGTACTGGCTGCCGCTGCTGCTGGTGCTGAGCACGTCGTCGCCGCTGTGGGGTGGCCAGGTCACCGGCTACATGAGTTATCGCCGGGTGATCAGTGGCGAGTGGCCGCACATCGGGCTGCCGGAGCCCTTGGCCGACTGGGCCGCCTACCAGCGCTACCGGGCGTTGCTGGAGCGTACCGGCTCACTGGCCAGGGATGGCGACTTCTGGTGGGCGATCCGGCCGTCGCGACGCTTCCCCACGGTGGAGCTGCGCATTTGCGACGCCTGCCCGCGCCTGGAGGATGCCCTGTGCATCGCCGGCCTGTTCCGCCACCTGGTGGAAAGCTGCGCGCAACCCCATTACGCTCCGGCGCCGCTGTCGCGGGAGGTCCGCTGGATCACCGAGGAAAACTACTGGCGAGCCAAGCGCCACGGCCGCCACGGCCAGTTCATCGGTGTCCACGACGAACAGCCGGTGAGCGCCGAGGGGTGGCTGGCGCAGTTGCAGGCGCAGGTCCCGGTCGACTCCGCCGATGCCGAACGCGCCTTCATCCAGGCCCAGCGCATCCTGCGCGAAGGCACCAGTGCCGACCAGCAACTCGACTGCCTGGCGCAGGCCCAGGGTGCCGGCCTCGACCACCGCCAGGCCGTGCGGGCGGTGGTCGACCAGGTGCTGGCGCAGGGCCAGGAAAACGGCCTGCCCCCGGCCAGCGCGCAGGGGCAGGCCTGAACACTTTCGAACCCGAGGAGGTAAGCGCCATGGGTGAGTTGACGATCTATTTCTGGATAGCGGTCGCGGTGATCATCCTGCTGGTGGACCTGTGGGCCATCGTCAGCGTGTTTCGCAGCGAGAAGTCCGATGCGACCAAAATTCTCTGGGCCCTGGTACTGGTCGCCTTGCCGGTGCTGGGGCTGATCATCTGGGGCATCTTCGGTCCTCGCGGGATCAAGCCTGGCACCGGGCCGACCTCGCCGGAACACAGCAAAGGGTGAGGTGTAAATCCAGAGGGCTTTCTGAGCTCGGGACGCGAAGCGGCCCCCTCACTGCTCCTTGACGATCGAAATCTTGCCGTTGCGCTCGACGATCGCATACCTGATCTGCTCCACCGTCTCGACCCCCTGGCTGTCACGCGCCGACTCGAGGATATCGTCCTCGGTCAGCCGTGCCCGGCGCATGCGCCCGTGCAGGAAGCGCCCGTGTTCCACCACCAGCGTGGCATGGCCGTCGAGCAGCCGGGCCAGGCGCACAGAGCGCAGCTTGGCCAGCGACAGCCCGACATCCAGCACGATCAGCGTGGCGATCACCAGCATCGCGTTGGTGAAGGAAAAGTCTTCGCCCAGCAAGGCCTGCTGGGTCGCCTCGCCAATGATCAACAGCAGCACGAAGTCGAAGGTGGTCAGGTCGGCCAGCGAGCGCCGGCCGGCGATGCGAAACAGCAGCATCAGGGCGACATACATGCCGGCGGCGCGAAGGATCGAGTCCATGGCAGCTCCTAGGGGTAGACGAAGGTGGAAAAGCGCACGGCGCTGGTCGGCCCGGCCCTGACCAGGCCATCAAGCGTGCCGACGGTGTCGGCGCGCAGGGTCAGGTACAGGGTGGCCACGCCATCCGCGCCGGTCCCCACTCGCAGCAACAGGGCCCGGCCCTGGGACAGCGATGCCAGCGGCTCGGGCTGCAGCGTCTCGATGCTCGCTTCACGGAACAGCGAACCGCCGAGCAGCACCTGCAGCGGCTCCCCGGCCGTGCCTTGGATGCGGATGCGCAGGCTGTCGACCGCACCGCTGCGGCTGAAGCGCTGGTATTCCACCCGCACCCGGCGGTCCGCGCTCTCCACCTCGCCCTGGCTGAGCGGGCCATTGCCGAACAGCCCGGCCAGTGCCGCCACGACCAGTACCAGCAGGGTATACCAGCCGGCCCGCTCGAAACGCCACACGCGGCGCTGCAGGTGCATGTCTTCGTGCACGGGATACCGACGCGAGGCCTGTTCGTCATCCGTCATGTCGCGCTCCTGTCAGGCCCGCTCGCCGCGCAGCCAGCGTTGGTGGTAGTGCTCCAGCCGCGTCAGGCCGTACAGCGCGCCCTGGCGCAGCACCTCGGGGCGATCGCCGAAGAAGCGCTGGCTGCGGGTGAACACCGCCAGCGGCTCGCCGGCGAAAGCCCAGGCGAAGCACAGGGTGCCCGGCGCGATGCCAGCGGCACCGTCGGGCCCGGCCACGCCGGTGGTGGCGATGGCGACAGTGGCGGTGCTGTCCTTGAGGGCGCCGAGGGCCATTTCCCAGGCCACGGCCTCGCTGGTCAGGCCATAGCGCTCGATGGTCAGGGGGCTGACGCCGAGCAGGCGCTGCTTGGCCTTGGGCGAATAGACCACGTAGCCGCTTTCCAGCACCTCGCCGGTGCCAGGCTTCTCGGCCAGCAAAGCGACCATGCGCCCGGCGGTACAGGACTCGGCGGTGGTCAACACCAGGTCGTGTCGCTTCAGGTAGTCCAGCACGACCTGGACAGGATCTTCTTGCATCGATTGCGCCTCGCTCGAACTTTTGTGGTGGACGCCTGGACGCGGCAATTGGTTCAGCGCGCCTGTGGCAACCACCCGTCGGCAACGCCGCCCCGCGAAACAAACCTTCGCCGCGTGCCTGCCTCGAAAAAAAGGTGACGTCGTTCAGCCTAGCGACGGGCCCATCAGACAGCGCCAGCAGGAGGCCCCCATGCCCAACAGACCCCGCGACCAGTTCAGCATGCAGAACCCCCTGACCCAGTACCCGCATCCGCCGTTTCCCGCCCAGGGCCAGGCGGAACCGGGGCTGGACGTGAACATGCAACCCAAGCCCGACCACGGTGAAGACACCTACAAAGGTTTCGGCCGCCTGGCCGGGCGCAAGGCGCTGATCACCGGCGCCGACTCGGGCATCGGCCGCGCCGTGGCCATCGCCTTCGCCCGCGAGGGCGCCGACATCGTGCTCAACTACATGCCCATGGAGCAGCCCGACGCCCGCGAGGTGATCAAGCTGATCGAGGCCGAAGGGCGCCGGGCCATCGCCATCCCTGGCGATCTAAAGGACGAAGCGTTCTGTGCGCAACTGGTGGACCAGGGCCACGAGCAGCTGGGCGGCCTGGACATCCTGGTCAACGTCGCCGGCAAGCAGGTGGCACGCAAGGACATCGGCCAGATCAGCCACGAACAGTTCGACCACACGATGAAGACCAACATTTATGCGATGTTCTGGCTGTGCCAGGCCGCCGTGCCGCTGATGCCGGCCGGGGCGACCATCATCAACACCGCGTCGATCCAGTCCTACCAGCCCTCGGCGACCCTGCTCGACTACGCCACCACCAAGGCCGCCATCGTCGCCTTCACCAAGGCTCTGGCCAAGCAGGTGGTCGAGCGCGGCATCCGGGTCAATGCCGTGGCCCCGGGGCCGATCTGGACCGTGCTGCAGCCCAGTGGCGGCCAGCCGCCGGAGAAGATCCCTTCGTTCGGCGCACAGAGCCCGATGAAGCGCCCCGGCCAGCCGGCTGAATGCGCGCCGCTGTACGTGCTGCTGGCGTCCCAGGAGTCGAGCTACATCACCGGCGAGGTCTTCGGTGTCACCGGTGGCAACCCGCTGCCGTAGAGCAGGGCGGGTAAACCTTCGGGATGCTGCGTAGTCACTGCAAGGGAGGGGCCTGCGTTTTCCGGGCCCCAGGAGGTGGTCGATGAGCCTTGTCTGCCTGTTGCGTGGTTGCCAGTGGCGCGCCACGCTGACCTGTGAAGTCGCCGGGCTGCAATGCCAGTGCTGCGAGCGTTGCGGCACCTTGCGCTACTGCCGGCACGGCGCGCCGTTCGAACCTTAGGAGCACTGCCATGGCCCGGGCAATCTGGAAGGGCGCGATCAGCTTCGGCCTCGTGCATATCCCCGTCTCCCTCAACACCGCGGTACGCAGCGAACGGGTGGATTTCGACTGGCTCGACAAGCGCAGCATGGAGCCGGTGGGCTACAAGCGGGTGAACAAGATCACCGGCAAGGAAATCGACAAGGACGATATCGTCAAGGGCGTGGCATACGAGAAAGGCCGCTACGTGATCATCAGCGAGCAGGAGATCCGCGAGGCGCGCCCGGAAGCGACCCAGACCATCGACATCTTTTCCTTCGTCGAGGCGAGCGAGATCCCTCTGCAGCATTTCGACACCCCGTATTACCTGAGCCCCGATCGCCGGGGCGGCAAGGTCTACGCCCTGTTGCGAGAAACCCTGCAGAGCACCGGCAAGGTGGCTCTGGCCACGGTGGTGCTGCACACCCGCCAGCACCTGGCACTGCTGCGCCCGCTGGAGGAGACGCTGGTGCTGATCACCCTGCGCTGGCCCGAGGAGGTGCGCGGCCTGGAAACGCTGGAGCTGGACAAGAGCGTGACCGAGGCCAAGGTCGACAAGCGCGAACTGGACATGGCCCGTCGCCTGGTGGAGGACATGAGCGGGCCGTGGACACCCGGGGAGTACCACGACGCCTTCCGCCAGACCATTCTCGACCTGGTGCAGGAGAAGGCCAGCAAGGGCAAGATCAGCGTGGTGGAGAAGGGCGAAGGCGCGGCGGAGAAGGGAGCCGACATCATCGACCTCACCGAGTTGCTCAAGCGCAGCCTGGGGGGCAAGGGCGGCGCGCCGAAGAAGACGGCCAAGCGCTCGCGCAAGGCGTCGTGATGGCAATGTAGGCTGGCCGGTCGGGGAGGCTTGGGAGTCATGGGGCTGCTGCGCAGCCCATCGCCGGCAAGCCGCTACGACAGCGAAGTCTCCAGCCCCGCCAAGTAGTCCCCGAACCCATCCCGCGCCCGACTGCCCCGGCGACTACTGGTCGCCACGCTGTGCCGCGCCGTCCAGACGATCTGCGCACCACTGGCTTCCAGCGCCCGCACCAGGTGGACATCCTCATGGGTCGGCAACGGCAGGAAACCTCCCACCCGCTCATAGGCGCGGGCACACACGCCAAGGTTGGCGCCATGCACATGGCGGTGCCCCTCGCGCGCCTCGTAACGGCTGCGGTACAACTCGCGCAGGGCCGCCTTCTGCCATGGCTGCCAGCGTTCGACGTGCACCGTGCCGCACACTGCATCGGCGGCGAACTGCACCTGCGACAGCAGCCAGTGCAGTGGCACCCGGCTGTCGGCGTCGGTGAAGGCCAGCCAGCGAGCCCCGCGTTCGAGCATCAGCGCCGCCCCGACGCGGCGGGCGATGCCGACGTTGCCGGCTTCCACCGCCAGGGTCTGCACGCCATGGCGACGGGCAATGGCGGCGCTGGCGTCGCTGCAGCGGTCCAGCACCACCAGCACCTCGACGCAGTGCCCGGCGCACCGGGCCTGGACCGCAGCGGCCTTGACCGCCGCAAGGCATCGGCCGAGCCAGCGGGCTTCGTTGTGGGCGGGAATGATCACCGCGATCATGGGCAGGTCTCGTCCAGGTCGAGCACGTTGGGCCGGCACGACCAGTACGCCAGCACGAAGTCCGCTTCCTCGTGGCGCAACAGCGGATACAGTGGCAGGTGGTGGGCCATCAGCGCATGCACCTGGTCACCGTCCTGGGGGCAGCCGGCGATCGGATGGCGCCAGTGGCAGGCCAGCAGGCCGCCGTCGTCGCTCAGGCTGGCCACGGCCCGCTCGATCACGTGCAGCCACTCGGCCGGGGCCAGGTAATAGCCGATCTCGCTGAGGACGATCAGGTCGAAGCGCCCGGCGGGCCAGTCCGCCGGCAGCCGGCCCTGCTCGACGCTGGCATGTGCCACGCCGGCCAGGCGCTCGCGGGCGAGGCTCACGGCGGTGCTGTCGATGTCCTGGCAGAGCAGGCTGGCGCAGCGCTCGGCCAGTTGAACGCTCAGTTCGCCGTTGGCGCAGGCTGGCTCGAAGATGCGCGGGTAGCACTGGCGCGGCAGGCAGGCCATCGCCAGCGCGCGCTTGCGCCGCTCGTACCAGCGGGTGCGGAAGGCCCAGGGATCGTCGTTGGTGGCGTACAGCTCAGCGAAATACTGTGCATCGAGGGTCATGGCAACTCCGTTTCCATTCAAAGCAGCACCAGTTCGAAAGGTTGCAGCAGGCATTCCAGCAGGCTGGACGGGAGCACCGGCGGGCGCCCCTGGTCCGGCGCCAGCTGGCTGGCATGGGCGGCGATGGCCAGGCGTTTGCGCGCCAGGCGCGTCTCGTCCAGTTGCAGGCGGTGGGCGCGGGGCCAGGGCAGGCGGGGATCGTCGGGTTGAGCCCAGTGCCAGGCCCATACCGGTACCTCGGCCAACTGCGCCTGGCGGGCTCGGGCGGCCTGGGCCGCGGCGCGGCCGACCGCCTCGTGATCGGCATGACCGTCGCCGCGCCAGGTGGTCAGCAGCAGGTCGCCGGGCTTGAGCGCCTGGCCCAGGTGGTTGACCAGGAACGCCTCGTCGCGGGCCACGGCACCGTCCTTGAGGTTGAGCCGGTGCCATTGCAGTTGGTTGAGGTCCAGCTCCAAGTGTTGCAGGGCGTGGCGGCTCTCCAGCGGCCGCTGGCGCCGCAGGCGATGCTCGGTCCAGTGCGCGGACCCGGGGTGGCTGGCCTCGCCATCGCTGACCGAGATCAGCAGCAGGTCCTGTTCTCGGCCGTGAAAGCCCGCCAGCAGCCCGCCGGCCATGAGAACCTCGTCGTCCGGGTGCGGCGCCACCAAGACCAGGCGCCGGCCCGGCGGGCATAGCTGATCGGGGCTGATCCAACTGGCCCGGGCCAGGTGCGCCGAGTGCTGCCAGGCGCTCCAGGGCGTGCCGCGGCTGGCCTGGATGCGATTCTCGCTCATAGCTGCCACGCACCTGCCGGCACCTGGGCCAGCTGTTGCCCGAGCGCTGCCAGGTCACGCTCGGCGTGGCTCTGGCGCAGGTACACCGGCAAGTCGGCGCTGAGCCGGGCGAAATGGCTGCTGCGACAGAAGGGCGTGGCCCCTAGCGCACGGCCCACGTGACGGATCACCTGCTCGACCGCCTGCTCCACCTGGGCGCGGGTGCGGCGGACTTCGAAGCTGGCATCGGCGGTCGGCTGCCGGTCGATCCAGGCGGCGCATTCGCGCAGGGCGGCGCGGGCGCCGAACAGCGCGGCGTCCACCGCCCCCAGATGAGCCTCGGCGTGGACATCGGGGCGTGGCTTGCGGCACTGCTCGCGCAGGTAGTCGGCCAAGGCCTCGGCGGCGCCGTACCAGCAGGCAGCGATGCCGGCCCCACCGTGCCAGAACCCCGGGCGCGACAGGTACTGGCCTGGGCGACCGACGGCGATGCCGGGGCTGTCGTCGAATGCGATCTCGACACTGGTGGTGGTGGCCATGCCCACCGCCTGCCAACGGTCTGCCTGGATGCGCTGGCTGGGGTGCGACAGCTCGATGGCCACCAACTGTGGCTGCGTGTCGTCGGCCCAGGCGGTGATCAACGCCCGGTCGATCTGCAAGGCGCCGGAGCACCAGGCCTTGCGCCCGCCGAGGCGCACCCGCTCGCCGTCACGTGCGACGATGCGTGCGCGGGCATCCGGCGGCTCGGCGGCCCACACTCCCCAGATGCCGTCGCCCACCAGGTGCGGCGCGGCGCATTCGGCGAGGATCGCCAGGGCATCGGTATGGCCCTCGTAGAGCTTGGCCAAGGCCAGGTCGCAGCCAGCGATGCGGGCCAGGGTCTGCCAGCGCTGCAGGGTATGGCCCTGGCCGGGCAGTGGCAGCAGGTCGAGGTGATCGGCCTGCAACGCCTGCATCAGCGCCAGCAGCTGAGTGTCGAGGTTCAGCGCCTGGGGCCGTTCGGTGAACGTGCGCAACAGGCGGTCGAGATGGGTCAGGTCGAAGTCCTGGACGATGCTCATGGGGTATGCTCCACCGGGGTGTTCTTCTTCCAGCCACGCAGGTTCATGGCGCACAGGCAGAACTGCAGGACGATCAAGGCCCACGCCTGCACGTGCCAGCCCCAGATCACCCACAGCACGTTGCTGCTGATGAAGCAGCAGAACCCGATCCGCCGCCGCCGGGGCTGACGCGAGCCAATGCACCAGGCGGCCAGTACGGTCAGCACCATCGCCGGCCACTGCAGCAGGTCGATCAGCCGCTCCATCAGCCCAGCCCCAGTCGCTTGCGCATGCGCGCGGTGATCGATTGGCGGGTCTTGCCGAAGTCGGCCCACGGGTCGTCGACCTCGGCCAAGCGCTCGCGCACATTGCCGATGTGCCATTGGTTGGCGCCCTTGAGCTGGGCCAGCTCTTCCCGCCAGATCGGCACCGACACCGGCAGGCCCTCGCGGGCCCGCAGAGAATAGGCGCTGACGGTGGTGGCGCCCTTGCCGTTGCGCAGGTAGTCGATGAAGATCCGCCCGATTCGGTTCTTCGGCCCGGACACCGCGCTCAGACGGTCGGGGAACAGCCCGGCCAAGTGGTCGACGACGGCGTGGCTGAAGTCCTTCACCTCGTCCCAATCGGCGCGGCGGGTCAGTGGTACCACCAGGTGGATGCCCTTGCCGCCGCTGGTCTTGAGGAACACCTTCAGGCCCAGCTCATCGAGCAGGGTGAGGGTCAGCTGGGTGGCTTCGAGCATGGCCTTCCAGGGCAACGCCGGGTCGGGGTCGAGGTCGAGGACGAAGCGGTCGGGCCGGTCGAAGTCCTTGTCGGTGCCGTTCCAGGTGTGCAGTTCGAGCATGTTCATCTGCACCGCGCCCAGCAGGCTCTCGGCGCTGTTGAGGATCATCGCCGCCTGGCCGGCCTGCGCCTTGCTGTAGCTGACCACGCCAGGGATGTGCAACTGGCCGGCGTTCTTCTGGAAGAACAGCTCGCCGCCGAGGCCGTCGGGGGCGCGTACCAGGGCGACGGGGCGGTGCTCGAGCTGCGGCAGGATCCAGTCGGCGACCTCGGCGTAGTACTCGGCCACCTGGCGTTTGGTCACGCCGCAGGTGGCGTCGATCACCCGGTCGGGGTGGGTCAGGCGCAGGTTGCCGGGTATCGTCGGCCCGCAGGCCCAGGTGCTGCTTTTCGACACTTGGCTCTTGGGCATGGCGCGCTCCAGGTCGATGGCGGTGGCCGGCTTGTCGTCGCGCAGGCCATGGAACACCGCGTGGCGCACCACGCCGTCGCGGGTCATCTGGGCGTAGGCCACTTCGGCCAGCAGCCGTGGCTGCAGCCAGTGCACGCCGCGGGCCTCGGCGCCGGTCGGCGGCCTGGCCAGGGCCGGCTTGGCGATCTCCAGGGGGGCGAGGCGCGCCTGCAGGCTGTGCAGGGTGGTGGTGCTGAAACCGGTGCCGACCTTGCCGGCATAGCGCAGCGCGCCGCTGTCGTTGTCGTGCAGGGCCAGCAGCAGGGCGCCGAGGCCGGCGCGGCAGCCCTTCGGGTCGGTATAGCCGACGATCACGAACTCCTGGCGTTGCTTGCACTTGAGCTTGATCCAGTCGCTGCTGCGCCGGCCTCGGTAGGGGCTGCCGGCGCGCTTGCCGATCAGGCCCTCGAGCTGCAGGCGGCAGGCGCTGTCGAGCAGGGCATGGACCGGCTGCTCGAAGTCGGCGGAGTACCTGAGCAGGTCCGACTCGTGCCCGTCCAGCAACTGGCGCAGCGTCTCCCGGCGTTTCTCCAGGGGTACCTGGCGTAGGTCCTGGCCGCCGAGGAATGGCAGGTCGAAGAGGTAGTAGATGATGCGTTCGTCGTGCTCGGTGTCGAAGGCGTTCTGCAAGGCCTGGAAGTCGGCCATGCCGTGTTCGCCGGGCACCACCACCTCGCCGTCGAGCCAGGCGCAGGCCAGCTTGAGTTTGCCCAGGGCGGCCACCTGGCGCGGCATTCGGGCACTCCAGTCATGGCCGTTGCGGGTGAACAGGCGCACGTCGTCGCCGTCGACCCGGGCGAGGATGCGGTAGCCGTCGAACTTGACCTCGTAGCGCCAGTCGCCGGCGGGCGGGGCGTCGACCAGCGTGGCCAGTTGCGGTTGCAGCAGTGCTGGCAGCTCGGCCTTGCCGGGGCGCTTGCGGGGGCTGGCGGGGCGTTCGCTGGCGGCGCTGGCCTTGGCTCGACGAGGCACCAGGGTGCGTTCGCTGAGGACACTGTCGGGCTCGGCCTCGACGATGCAGTAGTCGGCCTCGCTGCGCGCCGCGCCATCGTGGGACTTGACCAGCAGCCATTGCTCCTTCTTGCCAGCCAGGTGGGTACGGAACAGGTTCCACGCACCGGCCAGCTTCTCGCCCTGCAGGCGAAAGCGCAGCTTGCCCTTGGCGTAGGCGGCGTGGGGGTCGCCCTCCGGCTGCCAGACACCGCGGTCCCAGACGATCACGTCGCCGGCGCCGTAGTGGCCTTCGGGGATGTGCCCTTCGAAATCGGCGTAGTCCAGCGGGTGGTCCTCCACGTGCACCGCCAGGCGGCGCACCGTGGGGTCGAGGGAGGGGCCCTTGGGGATGGCCCAGCTCTTGAGGGTGCCGTCCAGTTCCAGGCGGAAGTCGTAGTGCAGGTGGCTGGCGTCGTGCTTCTGGATGCAGTACTGCAGTGCGTGGGCCTGCTGCCCGTGGCGACGCTTGCCGGACGGCTCGGGCGTGGCGTCGAAGTCGCGTTTGCGCTGGTACTCCTGCAGGGGCTTGGCCATGGCGGGCTCCGGGACGGTTCGCGGGTCTCTAGAGGTGGGAGGGAGCGCTGGCGGGGAGAGTTCAAATTTTCGAGGCGGCTGGTGCCGCCATCCAGCAGAAACTCTGAATCATTGCCCCGCGTCGGCAGTCGACCAGATGAACCCACCTGACGGAGAGCCGTGATGCCCCAGCCAGACGACCCGAAACACCGGCCACAGGCCGAGATCGACGATACCGAGGACCGCATGGGCAGCGTCCGCGAACTGGACTTCAGCGACCGTCACGACGAGCGCGAGGGACGGGCCGGCGATGAGCGCCCGGCCCAGGAGGTGGCCCAGGACTACCCGCCGCGGCGGGTGGCCGAAAGCGGCATGAGCGGTGGCGAGGTCCTGAGCGACAGCTTGCACGAGGACAACGTCACCCTCGACGACCTGAGCCCCGACACCCTCCATGACCAGAGCGGCGCCCGCGACCCCCGTGAGCCGGGCGGCAGCGGAGGGCCGGCGGACAAGACCCTGCGCCGGGTCGAGGAGCACGAGATCGGCGGCGGCATCGGCCTGGACGAGGCCGAGCTGGCCCGCTCCGCGCCCCTCGACGGCGAACCCTGGACCGACCGGGTATCGCCGGTGGAAGGGGATGACGATGATCGAGAAAGGAGCTGAGCATGAGCGAGCAACGTTGTGCCTGTAACCATTGTTCCTGCACGGTGGACGCCAATGCCCTGTTGCAGGATGGCAAGGCGTACTGCTGCGAGGCCTGCGCCACCGGCCACCGCAACGGCGAGCCGTGCCGCATGGCCGACTGCAAGTGTGGCGAAGCGGTGCAGCCAAGGGAAGCCAACGTGGACAATGCGCTGGACGAGACCTTTCCGGCGAGCGACCCGATATCGCCGTGATGTACCTGGGGGCTGGTGCGTTTGGGGCTGCAAAGCGGCCCCAACTGCTCGACCGACCAATGGCGTCAGATAAAACGAACGGGCCCCCGGCGCCTTTCATCCAACCAGGTGTGATGACAGCGACTTTCCCGAGGGAGACGACGATGACCCCTGACTCGAGGCAACAAGGCGGCATGCACCCGAACGCCCCGACACCACCTGACGGCCCGATCGACCCAGAACGGCCCGATATACCCGACCCTGACGACGATCCGCTGATGAACGAGGAGGAGGGCGGTGGCAGGGAAGACGATGACCCTCGCGCGGTGAGCCAGGAACGCAAGTGGGTCGAGTCGTACCCTGGCACCTGCGCGCGCGACAAGGCCAGGCCCAAACCCGACTAGCGGCTGGCCAACACCTGGCCCTCGCCCGACCGTCCGATTCCGCGCTCGGGCCGGCCAACGGCGGTTGCGTCCTGCTGGCCTTGCGCTATGGTGCCACTACCGACACGTATAAGACTAAAGTCGTAGGAGGCGGCATGAGAATTCGCGGTGACGTTTACTGGTCTTGGGCAGACCCGACCCTTCATCATCGGACACACGACGAGACACTCGACGACGGTACCTGCATCGATGTGCGGGTGAGACTGTCGCGTACAGGCGCCACGCAGATGTTCATCGGCGTCTATGCGCCATCCGGCATGGCGATGCACGAGGAGGCGTTCGACTCCCGTCCGGGCGAGTCGATGACCCGGGCCCTGGCCTGGGGCGTCGGGCGCGCCAGGCGGATCGTCAACGATGCTGCGCTGCAGACGTCGAGGTCCCCGGCCAATGTCGAGGTGGCCGTTGCCTGCACTGGTAGGTAGGAACCTTCTGCCGGGCGGCGGGGTGCGATGCTTTCAGTCGCAACTGCCGCCCGAACCACTGTCACCGCTGTCACTGGAAGCGCTGGGGCAGTGACTATGCAATCTGACGGTGTTACGCGTACAGTCCCTCGGAATCGTTTCTTGCCGAGGAGTCCGTCATGTCCTGCGCCTTCACCCTGATGCAATCGCCCGTCGGCACCTTGACGCTGGTGGCGCGGGGCGAGCGGCTGGCTGCCGTGCTGTGGGAGGCGGAGCGGGAGAACCGGGTGCGCCTGGGCGGGCTGCACCGGGACGATAGCCACCCCGTGCTGGTGGAAACCGCCCGCCAGTTGGGCGAGTACTTCGCCGGCCAGCGTCAGCGCTTCGAACTGGACCTGGACTTCGCCGGCACCGACTTCCAGCGTCAGGTGTGGGCGGCGCTGTTGACCATCCCCTTCGGCGAAACACGCAGCTACAGCGAGATCGCCCGGCAGATCGGCAGCCCCAGCGCCGTGCGGGCGGTCGGCGCGGCCAATGGGCGCAACCCGATCTCGATCATCGCCCCGTGTCACCGGGTGATCGGCGCCTCGGGCAGCCTCACCGGTTTTGCCGGTGGCCTGCCGGCCAAGCAGTACTTGCTCGCCCTGGAGGGGCGGCAGAGCCTGGCGCTGGACTTCTAGTCGCCGACGGCTTCACTCCAGCCAGGCCAGCAGCAGGCAGGCCAGCGCCGCCACCAGGGTACCGGCCGCCAGGCTGTAGCGCCGATGGGCACGCCGGGCGTGCTGCTCCACCTCACGCAGGTACTGGCCAGGCGGCGGGGCGTCCGGGCGGTGGCGCAGCCCCTCGGCGATGTCGGCCAGGCGCCCGCGGATCAGCAGGCCGGTCAGGTAATAGGTGCAGGCATAGCTGGCCAAGGTCGTCAGCAGGTATTTCATGCTGGCAGGTCATCCAGTGGCAGGGCTTGGGCGCTGGCCAGCGAGGTGTCCAGCAGGAGCAACCCCTGCGCGTGCCCATCCAGCGCTGCCAGCAATCGCCCCCGATCGTCCCAGGCGGCGCAATGGCCAGCGCCGACGAAAGTGTCTGCCGGGCCGACGCAGTTGGCCAGCAACACCGGCATGCCAAGGCGCCGGGCCACCTCGGGATAGTGCGTGAACCCTTCTTCGATCCCCTTGGCGGTCTTGGCCACGCTGGCCAGGTAGATGTCTGCGCCCATCGACCTGGCCTGTTCGGCATGCTCGAAGAACATCGACTCGTAGCAGATCGCCGGCGCGACATGCCGGTCGCCGAGGGGAAAGACCAGGGGACGGTCGCCTGCGACGAAAAAGGGCAGTTCATCGCTGTGCAGGCGCTGCTTGGCATAGGCCAGGCGCGGCGCGTGCGGGCGCAGGATCGGCAGGCCGATGTGCACCCCATCTGCCGCCGGTAGCGGCAGCCCGACCGCCACGTTGACGCCATGGCGATCGCACAAGGCTTGCAGGGGATCGAGCAACGCCGAATCGGCGGGGTGCGCCAGTTGGCGGGCGAGGGAGGGTTCGTAGCCCGTCAGGGACAGTTCGGGAAAGGCCACCAACTGCGCGCCCAACTCGACGGCGCGCTCGATGCAGTGCAGGTGACGGCGCAGGTTGCCTGGCAGATCGCCCTTGCGGCTGGCCAGTTGTACGGCGCATAGCTTCATGGTGCTTCCATCCCTGGTGAAGGCGAACGGCAGAGGATACCCCCGGCCGGGTCGCCTGCACCAGCGGCCATCGCGTCGGGCTCAGGAGGCCGGAAGCGGCGCGAAGCGTTGGCGGAACCAGTCGTCGAGCATGGCCTTTTCCGCATACAGGCGGTCGCTGCTGCTGGCCTGGCGGCCCGGGCGGCTGAGGTACATCTTGTCGCTGACCCGCTCCTGGGCCTGGCGATCCGGCTGCCCAGGCTGGCTCAGGGTGTAGCTCAGGTCGATGCTCGGCCAGGTGATCTCGCGCATGAAGCGCACGTCGTAGGCGCGGCCGTGCCAGGGCTCGTAGCGGCCGGCCAGGTCGATGTCGCTGATGGCGATGCGCAGCTGCTGGCCAGGCTGCAGGTAGCGCTGGCCGAGCTTCTGCAGGTGCTGGGTCAGGCTTTTCATGACGTAGGCATCGGCGCCACGCTCGTAGCCCTGGCTATCGAGGCTGGCATCGCGGAATTTCTCGGGATGGTCGAAACGGACCTCGACCTGCGCGGTCGGGGTGCCTTGTGCCATGCTGTCGAATGCCAGCACCATCAGCACGGTACAAGCGAGGGCGGTACGCATGATGCACCTCCGGTGGCGGACTGCTTTGCCCCTCTATTCTACGCCTGACGCTGGCCAGCTAGCAGAGGATCGATGCCATGAACCGTTTCAGGCGGGTAGCCGCCAATACAAGGGGACGCGACCTGGCGGTGGGCGATATCCATGGCCATTTCGCCCGCCTGCGGCAGTGCCTGGACACGCTGGGCTTCGACCCCGAGGTCGACCGGCTGTTCAGCGTCGGCGACCTGGTGGACCGCGGCCCGGACAGCCTGCAGGCCCTGGACTGGCTGGCCCGCCCCTGGTTCTACGCGGTACAGGGCAACCACGAGGCGCTGGCGATCAATCACCTGCGCGGCGGCCGGCTCGACCTGGACATGTACCGCGCCGCCGGTGGCGGTTGGTTCCTCGACCTGCCCAGGGCCGACCAGCAGCGTTATGTCGAGGGATTTGCCTCCATGCCTATCGGCATGGAGGTGCAGACCGCCGACGGGCTGGTCGGCCTGCTGCATGCCGACAGCCCGTTCGCCGACTGGCCGACGCTGCGCGCGCGCTTGCAGGCGGCGGACGACCCCGCGGTGCGTGAGGTCTGCCAGTGGTCGCGACGTCGCCTGCGCGAAGGCGATACCCAGCCGGTCGAGGGGCTGCGGGCCCTGTTGGTGGGGCACACGCCGGTGGTGCGGGCCAAGCGCCTGGGCAATGTCTGGCACCTGGACACTGGCGGTTGGAGCAGCGGATTCTTCAGCCTGATGGCACTGGACTCCCTGGAGCTGGTCAGCCCAGTAGCAGGTGCATGAGCACGGCGGCTGCGAGCAACATCAACATGGCGCCCGATGCCCGTTCCAGCCAGGGCAGGGCCCGGGCGAAGCGACGCAGCACCCGCTGGTTGCCGATGGCAACGGCCACCAGCAAGTCCCAGAGCAGGACGATGGCGAACATCCAGCTGCCGTAGGCCAGTTTCCAGGCCGCGCTGCTGCTGGCGACCATGCTCGCCAGGCTGGCGTAGAACAGGGCGTTCTTCGGGTTGAGGATGCCGGAGGCGAAGCCCATGCCCAGGCTCTGCAGCCAGCCGTGGGCTGCCTGGGCGCGGCGCTCGGCGGCGGGTACCAGGTTGCTGTGGCCCGCGTGCCGTAGGAACAGCGCACCGATGTACAGCAGGTAGGCGCAGCCGGCCAGTTGCAGGGCAATGAACAGGGCGGTGCCGTCATGCAGGGCCGACATGCCTGTGAAGGCGGCGCCGATGAACAGGCCATTGGCCAGGGCGATGCCCAGGCAGGCACCGCTGGCCACGCGCCAGCCGGCAGTGGCCGAGGTGCGGGCGACCAGGAAGAAGTCGGGGCCGGGGGACAGCAGGGCGAGGAAGTGGACGGTGGCGACGATCAGGAACTGCTCCATGGGGGCGGGCTTCTGTGGCAAGGGACGAAAGCCGCAGTCTGTCGCTGGGGGCCCAGTGGCGTATTGAAGATTATTGCGGGGTAGGGGACATTGCCGGTGCAGTTCCTTCTTTGGGGCTGCCTCGCGCCCCAGCAATTGCCAACCCCCTACGCTGTTAACTGACGCCCTGCCGATAATGTCCTGGCGTCACCCCCGCATGGGCCTTGAACACCCGCTGGAAATGGCTCTGGTCAGCGAACCCCAAGCGATAGGCGACATCCGCCAGCGCCAGGCCCTGGCGCAGCAGCTCGCGGGCCTGGTTGATCCGGGCATTGAGCAAGTACGCATGAGGCGTCATCCCCGTGGCGGCCCGGAAGGTGCGGATCAGCTGGTAACGACCCAGGCCGGCCAGCTCCGCCAGCCGGGCGAGGCTCAGGTCCGCCTGGCTGTCCACCTGGATACGCTCGATCAGGCCGCGCAGGGCCTGCAGGTCCTGCGCCGGCACCGGTGCGGCGTCGAGGGTGGGGCAGGCGGCGAAGTCATGGTCACCGATGAACGCCACCAGCGCCGCTTCCTTTTCCGCCGGGCTGGCAGCGGAAAAAAGCAGCGCGTTGAGCCGGCAGAACTGACGATACAACGCCGCCGAGCGGGTGATACGTGCTGGCGCCCCCGGTTCGCCCGCTGCCACCCCCGACTCCAGCCGCAGGCGGCGCAGCCAGTCGGCATCCAGGTGCAGCATCTGGTAGCTCCAGGCCCGGCCCGGTTCGGGGTTGCAGGCATGCACCCGCTGCGCCGGCACCAGCACCAGGGTGCCGGGTGTGAGGCGCTGCCGGCCGGCACCGGCGCCACTGAAATGGCTGGCGCCGGCGTCGACCGCGCCGATGGAGAAGGTCGGGTGGCTGTGGGCCTTGTAGCAGGCCCGGCTGTGGCAGGCGCGGCGGCTTTCCACGAAGGGCAGGGCCGGGTCGCGCCAGAGTTCGCTGTGGGTCGAGGGCATGAGGGGCCTGCTTGCCGGTTGCCGGGACGTGCAGTCTAGCCCCGAAGCCACTGTTACGGCCATTCGCTGCACGACTGTGCTTGACGTGGAGGGTGCCCAACGCGAGGCTGCTGTCGTTTCCATGGAGAACGATGATGGACCTGTCGAGCCTGCTGCTATTCATCCCCGCCTGCTTCGCCCTGAACATGGCGCCGGGGCCCAACAACCTGCTGTCCCTGCACAACGCCAGCCGCTATGGCCTGCGCACTGCCTGTGTCGCCGGCGGCGGGCGGATCCTCGCCTTCAGCGGCATGATCGCCCTGGCCGCCATGGGCCTGGCGGTGGTGCTGCACACCAGCGAATACCTGTTCCTGGCGATCAAGGTGGTGGGCGCCGCCTACCTGTTCTACATCGCCTGGCAATTGTGGCGCGCGCCAGTGGGCGAAGCCGTGGTGGCTGGTGACCATCCACGGGGCACCTGGCGCCTGGCGCGCCAGGAGTTCTGGGTGGCGGCGGGCAATCCGAAAGCCATCCTGATCTTCACCGCCTTCCTGCCGCAGTTCGTGTCCGTCGGCAGCGCTACGCCGGTAAGCGAGCAGTTCCTCTGGCTGGGCGTGCTGTTCCTGCTGCTGGAGTGGGCCGCCATCGCCCTCTATTCCGGCCTGGGCGCTTATCTGCAGCGCTGGTTCAGCCGCCCGAGGCCACGCCGGTTGTTCAACCGGGTCAGCGCGTCGCTGCTCGGTTGTGCCGGGCTGGGGCTGTTGGCGGCGCGGCGCTGAGGGTCAGTCGCGGTAGAAGGTCTGCACCAGGTGGTAGCCGAACTTGGTCTTGATCGGGCCGTGCACCACGCGCAAGGCCTTCTTGAAGATCACTTGGTCGATGGCGCCCACCAACTGGCCGGGGCGCACCTCGCCCAGGTCGCCGCCACGCTTGGCCGACGGGCAGGTGGAGAACTTCTTCGCCAGCACGTCGAAGGCCTCGCCCTTGGCGAGGCGTTGCTTGAGCTGTTCGGCTTCGGCAGCGGTCTTGACCAGGATGTGGCGGGCTTGAGCTTTCATGGGGTACCTGTGCTTCGGGCGAAAAAGGGCGCCATTATGCCTGATCGCGCAGCTCCGCGCGGTCGCGGAACTGTTCCAGGGCCTCGGGGTTGGCCAGGGCATCGGTATTGTTCACCGGCAAGCCATGGACCACGTTGCGGATCGCCAGCTCCACCAGCTTGCCGCTGATGGTGCGCGGGATGTCGCTGACCTGGACGATCACCGCCGGCACGTGGCGCGGTGTGGTGTACTGGCGGATGACCTGGCGGATGCGCTGGCGCAACGCATCGTCGAGCTGCAGGCCCTCGCGCAGGCGGACGAACAGGACCACGCGCACGTCGCCCTTCCAGTCCTGGCCGATGGCCACGCTTTCCAGCACCTGCTCGACCTTTTCCACCTGCCGGTAGATCTCCGCCGTGCCGATGCGCACGCCGCCGGGGTTGAGCACGGCGTCGGAGCGGCCATGGATCACCCAGCCGCCGCTCGGACGCTCCTCGGCATAGTCGCCCTGGGCCCAGATGCCGGGGTACTGGCTGAAATAGGCATCGCGGTAGCGGCTGCCGTCCTGGTCGCCCCAGAAGCCCAGCGGCATGCAAGGGAAGTTGCGGGTACAGACCAGCTCGCCTTTCTCGCCGGTCACCGGCTGGCCGTGCTCGTTCCACACCTCGACCGCCATGCCCAGCCCCTTGCACTGGATCTCGCCACGGCGCACCGGCAGCAGCGGGTTGCCGAGCACGAAGCAGGAAACGATGTCGGTACCGCCGGACATCGAGGCCAGGCACAGGTCGGCCTTGATCCTGCCGTAGACATAGTCGTAGCTGTGGGGCGACAGCGGCGAGCCGGTGGACATGAGCAGGCGCAGGCTGCCGAGGCGGTGGCTGCGGGCCGGTTCCAGGCCTTCCTGCTCAAGGGCGGCCAGGTATTTGGCGCTGGTGCCGAAGGCCTGGATGCCTTCGGCGTCGATCAAATCGAGCAGGCGCTCGGGGCCGGGATGGAAGGGCGAGCCGTCGTACAGCACCAGGGTGGCGCCGACCGCCAGGCCGCTGGCCAGCCAGTTCCACATCATCCAACCGCAGGTGGTGTAGTAGAACAGCACGTCGTTGGCCTTGAGGTCGTTGTGCAGGCCGTGTTCCTTCAAGTGCTGCAGCAGCACCCCGCCCGCACGGTGGACGATGCACTTGGGCACGCCGGTGGTACCGCTCGAATAGAGGATGTACAGCGGATGGTCGAAGGGCAGCGCCACGAAGCGCGGTTCGCCGCCGGCCTGGAAAAAGTCCTGCCACAGGCTGACACGCGGCGCGTGGAACTCCTCGGGACGTGTCTGCGTACGGGTATGGGGCACGACCAGCAGGTGTTCCAGGCCGGGCAACTGGGCGGTGACCTGGTTGATCTTCTCCACCTGGTCGATGGTCTTGCCGGCGTACTGGTAACCGGCACAGGCGATCAGCAGTTTCGGCGCGATCTGGCCGAAGCGGTCGATGATCCCGTGCAGGCCGAACTCCGGCGACGAGCTGGACCAGATCGCCCCGAGGCTGCTGCAGGCGAGCATGGCCACCAGGGTTTCCCAGGTGTTGGGCATCACCGCCGCGACCCGGTCGCCGACCTGGATGCCCGCTGCCTGGAGCGCCTTCTGCAGCCCGGCGACCTGGGCGGCCAGCTGGGCGTGGGTGAGTACCTGGCGGGTGCCGTCCTCGCGCACGGCGACCAGCGCCGGGCGGTCATCGCGCCGGTGCAGCAGGTGTTCGGCGTAGTTCAGGGTGGCCCCGACGAACCACTGAGCCTCGGGCATGCCTGGGCCTTCGTCCAGGACCTGGGTCGCAGGTGTGTGCCAGTTGACGTGAAAATACTCGGCGAGGGCCTGCCAGAAGGCCGGGCGCTGCTCGACGCTCCAGCGGTGCAGCGCGGCATAGTCGTTGAGCTGGAGGTTGAACCGCAGGTTGACCCGGCGGCGGAAGGCATCCATCCGGCTGGCCTCGACCTGCGCCGTGGTGGGGCGCCAGAGCACATCGTTCATGCCGAAACCTCCAATGCAATCGCAGGGCTTGCCCTAATGCTAGTCGGTCAAGCGCCCCTAAATGGCCGGATGCTCGCGCTTATTCAACTTTAGCCTTTTGCACATCCTCCGACGCCGACCACACCCGATAGCGCACCTCGACGCCCTCCGGCACGTACACCACCACGGGCAGCTTGCTGTTGTAGCGCAGCATGAAACCCTCGCCGACCACCGGCACGAAGGCCTCGGTCTGCTTGCCGTCGGGGCAGGCCATCAGGGTGGTGGCCGGACCGCCGACCTTTTCCAGGCGGTAGTAGCTGTAGCCCCAGCCTTCCAGGGTGTGCTCCTGGAGGCTGCCGGCCAGGCGCTGGCGGTTGCAGTCGACCATCAGGGTCTTGCCGGCCAGGATCTCCAACTGGTGCGCTGACTCGTCGGTTTGTGCCGGCAAGTGGATGACCTGGCGGGTGAAGCCTTTTTCTGCATCGGGATAGGGCGCGACGTCCTTGAGTTCGGCGGCCATCGCCGGTACGGCGCTGGCCAGGGTCAGGGAAAGGATTGCGGTGAATGGGATTGGGCGCATGGGGCCTCCTTGCAGATAAACGGATGCAAGACCGTGCCAGGCCCCGGCCGGCCCTTATTGGGCCAGCCAGCCGCCATCGACGTTCCAGGCGGCGCCGCGGACCTGGCTTCCGGCCTCGCTGCAGAGGAACAATATCAGTTCGCCGAGGTGCTGGGGTGTCACGAAGTCCAGCGAGGGCTGTTTTTCGGCCAACAGCTCACGCTGTGCCTGCTGCGCATCGCCGCTGGCCGCGGCGCGGTCGTCGATCTGTTTCTGCACCAGCGGCGTGAGTACCCAGCCTGGGCAAATGGCGTTGCAGGTGACGTTGCTGGTGGCGGTTTCCAGGCCGACCACCTTGGTCAGGCCCACCACCCCATGCTTGGCCGCCACGTAGGCGGCCTTGCCGGTGGAGCCGACCAGGCCATGCACCGAAGCGATGTTGACGATCCGCCCCCAGTTGCGCGCCCGCATGCCGGGCAGCGCCAGGCGGGTGCCATGGAACACCGCCGAGAGGTTGAGGGCGATGATCTTGTCCCAGGTCTCGACCGGGAACTGCTCCACCGGCGCCACGTGCTGGATGCCCGCGTTGTTGACCAGGATGTCGATACCGCCGAACTCGCGCTCGGCGAGGGCGAACAGCGCCTCGATCTGGGCCAGCTCGGACAGGTCCGCCGGGTGGTGGGCGACCTTGACGCCGTGGCGGGCGATGTCGGCGAGCGCTGGGGCCGGGTCACCGAAGCCGTTGAGCAGGATGTTCGCGCCCGCCGCGGCCAGCACCTGGGCGATGCCCAGGCCGATGCCACTGGTGGAACCGGTGACGAGTGCGGTCTTGCCTTTGAGTGTCATGCAGGAAGCTCCTTAGACGATGCCGGTGGCGTAGAAGGTGGCGATGACCACGAATACCGCCAGGGTCTTGATCAGGGTAATGCCGAAAATGTCCTTGTAGGCCTCGCGGTGGGTCAGCCCGGTCACGGCCAGCAGGGTGATCACCGCGCCGTTGTGCGGCAGGGTGTCCATGCCGCCGCTGGCCATGGCCGCCACCCGGTGCAGCACTTCGAGGGGAATGCCCGCGGCATTGGCGGCGGCGATGAAACTGTCGCTCATGGCTGCCAGGGCGATGCTCATGCCACCGGAGGCGGAGCCGGTGATGCCCGCCAGCAGGGTCACGGTGATCGCCTCGTTGACCAGCGGGTTGGGGATGCCGCGCAAGGCATCGGCCAGCACCAAAAAGCCCGGCAGCGAGGCGATCACCGCACCGAAGCCGTATTCCGAGGCGGTGTTCATCGCCGCCAGCAAGGCGCCGCCGACCGCGCTGCGGGTGCCGTCGGCCAGGCGCTGGCGGATGCTGCCGAAGGCGCACACCAGCACCATCAGGATGCCCACCAGCAGCGCCGCCTGTACTGCCCAGATGGCGGTCAGCTTGGCCACGTCGCTCTGCACCGGCGCGCTCATGCCCGGTAACTGCAGGGTGTGGCTGGCGCCGTACCACTGGGGGATCCAGTGGGTGAACAGCAGGTTCATCACGCCCACCAGGATCAGCGGCGAGAGGGCCAGCCAGGGGTTGGGCAGGGCTAGGTCTTCGGCGGTCTCGGGTTCGTTGCGCAGGTTCTTGCCGTAGCCTTCGCCGGCCCGCTGGGCCTTGTTGCGCTGGCGTTGCAGGTAGAGCATGCCGGTGCAGAACACGAACAACGTGCCGATCAGCCCCAGCCAGGGCGCGGCCCAGGCGGTGGTGTTGAAGAAGGTGCTGGGGATGATGTTCTGGATCTGCGGGGTGCCGGGCAGGGCGTCCATGGTGAAGGAGAACGCACCCAGGGCGATGGTCGCCGGGATCAGGCGCTTGGGGATGTCGCTCTGGCGGAACATCTCGGCGGCGAACGGGTACACCGCGAACACCACCACGAACAGCGAGACGCCGCCATAGGTGAGCAGCGCGCAGACCAGCACGATCACCAGCATGGCCTGGCGAGTGCCGAGTAGACGGATGGCGGCGGCGACGATCGAGCGCGAGAAGCCCGACAGTTCGATGAGCTTGCCGAATACCGCGCCGAGCAGGAACACCGGGAAGTACAGCTTGATGAAACCGACCATCTTTTCCATGAACACCCCGGTGAAGGCGGGCGCCACGGCGGACGGGTCGGTGAGCAGGACAGCGCCGAGGGCGGCGATGGGGGCGAAGAGGATCACGCTGTAGCCACGGTAGGCGGCCAGCATCAGCAGGGCCAAGGCGGCGAGGGCGATGAGCACGGTCATCGGGGAAGATCTCCTGGAGTGGGTCTTGTTTTTATCGGTGGCCGGGAGATAGCGGGAATCGTGCCAATTAATTAACTATATGATTTAAAAGGATTTTTACTGATTCGCCGAAAGGTGTGTCTCTGATTGGAGACCGGAGTCGCCTGCTTCGCGGGCAAGCCCGCCTCCACAGGGCCCTGCAAACCGCATCCTTTGTGGCCGGCTCGACCCCTGTGGAAGCCGGCTTGCCGGCGATGGGGCGTTAAGCGCCCCCAAGATCCGGCCCGGTCTCTATTTGGAGACGAACGTCTCTCTATTGAGACGAAACCCCCAGCGCCACCATCTTCTTGTACAGCGTAGAACGCCCCAACCCCAGCAACTTCGCAGCCTGCGGCACATTCCCGGCACACCCTGCCAATGCCTCGGCAATCAACGTGCGCTCGAACGCTTCACAGGCTTCCCGGTAGCCCAGCCGAACAGGCTCAACCGGCTCCAGCGGGCTCAACGGCCCGAGCGCCGAGCGCAGGTCGGCGGCTGTCAGCCGTGGCTGGTCGGCCAGCAAGGTCGCCCGCTCCAGCACGTTGCGCAGCTCGCGGATGTTCCCAGGCCACGCATGCCGGCCCAGTAACGCCAGGGCCTCGGGCTCCAGTTCGTACTGGCTGCCCAGTTCGGCGAGGATCGCCTCGCACAGGGCCGGCAGGTCCTCGAGGCGCTCGCGCAGCGGCGGTACCTGGATCGGCAGCACGTTGAGGCGGTAGTACAGGTCGGCGCGGAAGCTGCCACGGGCCATGGCGGCCTGCAGGTCGATAGAGGTGGCGGCGATGATCCGTACATCGCTGCGCAGCATCTGGTTGGAGCCTACCGGCTCGTACTCCTTCTCCTGCAGCACGCGCAACAGCTTGCTCTGCAGGGCCAGGGGCATGTCACCGATCTCGTCGAGAAACAGCGTGCCGCCTTCGGCCAGTTGCAGCTTGCCGCTGCGGCCCTTGCGGTCGGCGCCGGTGAAGGCGCCGGGTGCGGTGCCGAAGAACTCGGCCTCCAGCAAGGTCTCCGGGATCGCCGCGCTGTTGACGCTGACGAACGCCTTGTGCGCCCGTGGCGAGGCGGCGTGGATGGCATGGGCCAGCAGTTCCTTGCCGGTACCGGTCTCGCCCAGCAGCAACACTGGCGAGTCGCTACCCGCGCCACGCCGGGCCCGGCGCTTGGCCTCGAGGCTGGCGGCACTGCTGCCGACGAACTGGGCGAAGCTGTACTTGGCCTGTCGGGCGCGCAACTGCGAGCGCGTCGAGGCCAGTTCCTGCTGCATGCTCGAATAGCGCTTGAGCAGGGGCGAGAGGCTGCGCAGCTCGTCGAACAGGGCGAAGCCGATGGCGCCGATCAGCGTGCCCTGGTCGTCGTGGATCGGCAGGCGCATGACCACCAGCGGCTCGTTGGCCGTGTCGAGCATGTCGAGCAGGATCGGCCGGCCGTTGCTGACCACCTCGCGCATCAGGCTGCCGGGGATCACCGCCTCGCAGGGCTGGCCGATGGCACTGGCGGCGTCGGCCAGGCCGAAACGCCGGGCGTAGCGCTCGTTCATCCAGACGATGCGTGCCTGGCGGTCGACGATCACCGTGCCCTCGCTGGACTGTTCGATGATCTCGAACAGCGAGCGGATCGCCAGTTGCCGTACCTGGGGGTAGTCCTTGAGGCTGTCGCTTTCGTGCATGAGGTGGGCCTGTGGATGGCAGAGGCTGGATGATGAGTGTGGTCTGTGGGGCACTGACAACCTACCCCCGTGGATCGAACGCCTCGCGCATCGCATCGCCGATGAACACCAGCAACGACAAGATCAGCGCCAGGGCAAAGAAAGCGGTGAACCCCAGCCACGGCGCTTCCAGGTGCTGCTTGCCCTGGGTCACCAACTCGCCCAGCGAAGCGCTGCCGGCCGGCATGCCGAAGCCCAGGAAGTCCAGGGCGGTGAGGGTGGTGATGGCGCCGGTGAGCATGAATGGCACATAGGTCAGCGTGGCGTTCATGGCATTGGGCAGGATGTGCCGCAGCATCACCTGGCCATCCGCCAGCCCCAGGGCGCGGGCGGCCTTGACGTACTCCAGGTTGCGCCCCCGGAGGAACTCGGCGCGCACCACATCCACCAGCGCCAGCCAGGAGAACAGCGCCATGATCCCCAGCAACCACCAGAAATCCGGCTCGACGAAGCCGCTGAGGATGATCAGCAGGTACAGCACCGGCAGCCCCGACCACACCTCCAGCAAGCGCTGGCCGAGCAGGTCGACCCAGCCGCCATGGTAGCCCTGCAGGGCGCCGGCGGTGACGCCGATCAACACGCTCACCACGGTCAGGGCGAAGGCGAACAGCAGCGACACCCGTGTGCCGTACAGCACCCGCGCTAGCACGTCGCGGCCCTGGTCGTCGGTGCCCAGCCAGTTGCTCGCGCTCGGCGGGCTGGGCGTGGGCACCTGCAGGTCGTAGTTGGGCGTGTCGGCGCTGAACGGGATCGGCGCGAACAGCATCCAGCCCCCCTGGCCCTCGATCAACTGACGCACGTAGACACTGCGGTAGTCTGGCTGGAACGGCAACTGCCCGCCGAACTGCTGCTCGGTGTAGCGCTTGAGCGCCGGGGTGTAGAGCTCGCCCTGGTACGACAGCAACAGCGGCTTGTCGTTGGCCACCAGCTCCGCGCCGAGGCTCAACAGCAGCAGGCCGGCGAACAGCCACAGCGAGATCCAGCCCCGACGGTTGCGCCGAAAGCGCTGCAGGCGACGGCGGGCGATGGGCGACAGCATCAGTGCGCCCTCGTGTCGAAGTCGATGCGCGGATCGAGCAGGGTGTAGGCCAGATCGCCGAGCAGGCGGATCAACAGCCCCGCCAGGGTGAAGATGAACAAGGTGCCGAACACCACCGGATAATCCCGCGATACCGCTGCTTCGTAACTCATGCGTCCCAGGCCGTCGAGGGAGAAGATCACTTCGATCAGCAGGGAGCCGGCGAAGAACACCGTGATCAGCGCCTGGGGCAGGCCGGCCACCACCAGCAGCATGGCATTGCGCAGCACATGGCCATACAGCACCCGGCGCTCGCTCAGGCCCTTGGCCCGGGCGGTGACCACGTACTGGCGGGATATCTCATCGAGGAAGGCGTTCTTGGTCAGCAGGGTGAGGGTGGCGAAGCCGCCGATCACCAGGGCGCCGACCGGCAGCACCAGGTGCCAGAAGTAGTCGGCGAGCTTGCCCAGCAGGCTCAGCTGGTCGAAGTTGTCCGAGACCAGACCGCGCACCGGGAACCAGTTCAGCGAGGTGCCACCGGCGAACAGCACGATCAGCAACAGGGCGAACAGGAACGAGGGCAGGGCATAGCCGATCACGATCAGCGCGCTGCTCCAGGCGTCGAAGCGGCTGCCATGGTGCACCGCTTTGCGGATGCCCAGGGGGATGGACACCAGGTAGGTGATGAGCGTGGCCCAGAAGCCCAGCGACAGGGTCACCGGCAGTTTCTCCAGGATCAGGTCGGTGACCTTGGCACCACGGAAGAAGCTCTTGCCGAAGTCCAGCCGTGCGTATTGGCCGAGCATCAGCCACAGGCGCTCGGGGGCGGACTTGTCGAAGCCGTACTGGCGTTCGATCTGCGCGATCAGTTTCGGGTCCAGGCCGCGGCTGGCCCGGGACTCGCCGTGCACGGCTTCGCTGCGCGCGCCGGGTGCGCCGCCGCCGATGCCTTGCAGGCGCGCCACCGCCTGCTCCACCGGGCCACCCGGTGCGGCCTGGACGATGGCGAAGTTGACCAGCAGGATCGCCAGCAGGGTCGGCACGATCAGCAGCAGGCGGCGCAGGATGTAGGCGGTCATGGCGCAGTCTTCCGGCGTTCGGCCATCTGCTGGTTGGTCAGCGCCGTCGGGCTGACTTCCCACCAGGTGTCCAGGCCCTCGTCATAGGCGGCCTGCACCTTGGGCAGGCCGAAGCGGTTCCACCAGACCGTCGAGCTGCCCGGCGGATAGTAGTTGGGGATCCAGTAGTAGTTCCACTGCAGCACCCGATCCAGAGCGCGGGCGTGACGCAGCATGGCGGCCTGGCTGTCGGCGCGGACCAGGCCATCGAGGAGCCTGTCCACGGCCGGGTCGCGCAGCACCATCAGGTTGTTCGAGCCAGGGTCGGTGGCTGCCGCCGAGCCGAAGTAATTGTACAGCTCGGCGCCCGGCGACAGGGTGACCGGGTAGCCGGTGACGATCATGTCGTAGTCGCGGGCCATCAGGCGGTTGATGTACTGGGCCGAGTCGACGTTGCGAATGTTCAGGGTGATGCCGATCTGCGCCAGGTTGCGCTTCCAGGGCAGCACCAGGCGTTCCAGCCCGGCCTGGCCGTTGAGGAAGGTGAAGCTCAGGGGCTCGCCTTGGGCGTTGACCAAGCGATCGCCCTCGGGCCGCCAACCGGCGGACTGCAGCAGCGCCAGGGCCTGCAGCTGCTGAGGGCGGATAATGCCCGAACCGTCGGTGACCGGCGCCGTGAACACCTGCTCGAAGACCTCTTCGGGCACCTGGCCACGCAGCGGTTCGAGCAGCTTGAGTTCCTCGGCGTCGGGCAGCGCGCGGGCGGCCAACGGGGTATTGGAGAACACGCTCTGCTGGCGGATGTACAGGTTGCGCATCATCTGCCGGTTGCTCCACTCGAAGTCCCAGAGCATGGCCAAGGCCTGGCGTACGCGGCGGTCCTGGAACAGCGGCTTGCCGAGATTGAACACGAAGCCCTGGGCGTTCTGCGGCTTGGCCGGGCCGAGGTGGGCGCGTTGCAGGCGGCCGTCGTCGAGGGCTGCGCCGTTGTAGCCGATGGTATAGGCGGTGGCGGAGAATTCGCGGTTGTAGTCGTAGCCACCGCCGCGCAGGACCTGGCGCGCCACCTCGGTGTCGCCGAAGTATTCGATGCGGATGCGCTCGAAGTTGTAGCGCCCACGGTTGACCGGCAGGTCCTTGGCCCACCAGTGGGGATCGCGTTCGAAGGTGATGCTGCGGCCGTTGTCGATCCGCCCGATGCGGTAGGGGCCACTGCCCACCGGCTTGTCGAAGCCGGCACCGCTGGCGAAGTCGCGCGTCTGCCAGTCGTGTTCGGGCAGCACCGGCAGGCTGGCCAGGTCCAGGGGCAGGGTGCGGCCATGGGGCTGCCTGAAGTCGAAGCGCACCTGCCGTGGGTTTTCGACGGTCACCTTGGCGACGTCGGCGAACTGGGTGCGGAACTTGAGGCTGCCCTTGCTCATCAGCAGCTCGAAGGTGAAGCGCACGTCCTCGGCGCGCACCGGCTTGCCATCGGCGAAGGTGGCGCGCGGGTCGATCTCCAGGCGCAGCCAGGCATCGCCGGGGCCGCGCTCCATGCGTCGGGCGATCAGGCCGTAGACGGTGTAGGGCTCGTCATAGGCACGCACCGCCAACGGCGCATAGAGCCAGCCATCGACCTCGCTGACGCCGATGCCTTGGTCGATGTACGGCAGGATGTGGTCGAACTGGCCGATCTCCACCGCCGAACGACGCAGGCTGCCGCCCTTGGGGGCGTCGGGGTTGACGTAGTCGAAGTGGCGGAAGGATTCGGGGTAGCGCGGGGCTTGGCCATAGACGGTGAGGGCGTGGCTGGGCGTGGCCTGGGCGGTGATGGCCATGCACAGCAGTGCAAGGCAGGTCAGGAGCCGCAAGCAGCATTGCGCCTGCCCTGCAGCCCATCGCCGGCTTGCCGGCGATGGGGCGCGAAGCAGCCCCAGATGGCCGCTTGGCTGGCCGGCATGGGAGCGAGCCCGCCCCCACGGGAGACAGCACCGGCAACGGTGAATCAGTCCTGGCGGCTGGTCACTTCCAACAGGTGGTAGCCGAACTGGGTCTTGACCGGGCCTTGCACGGTGTTGAGCGGGGCGCTGAACACGACGGTGTCGAACTCGCGGACCATCTGGCCCGGGCCGAACGAGCCCAGGTCGCCGCCCTGGCGGCTGGACGGGCAGGTGGAGTTGGCTTTGGCGACTTCGGCGAAGTCGGCACCCGCTTCGATCTGCGCTTTCAGTTCGTTGCACTTCTCTTCGGTGCTGACCAGGATGTGGCGGGCAGTGGCTCGGGCCATGGGAAACTACTCCTTGGGTGAAAAAGGCAAGCCTAGCGCACTTGTCCGCGAAATGTCTCGCAAGGCTTGCCACAAGATACCTACAAGCGTTCCGCAGCCTGGCGCAGCAGCGCCTCGGTCGAACGCCAGCCCAGGCAGCCGTCGGTGATCGACACGCCATACTTCAACGGGCCCTTGCCCAGGGCTTGGCAGCCGTCGAACAGATGGCTCTCGAGCATCACCCCGACGATCGAGCGATCGCCCGCCAGGCGCTGGCCCAGCACATCCTCGAACACCGCTGGCTGGCGCGCCGGGTCCTTGCCGCTGTTGGCGTGGCTGCAATCGACCATGATCCGCGCCGCCAGCCCGGCCTTGACCAGGCCCTGGCGCGCCTGGGCGATGCTCGCCGCATCGTGGTTCGGGCCCTGGTGGCCGCCGCGCAGCACCAGGTGGGTATCGGGGTTGCCCAGGGTCTCGATGATCGCTGGGTAGCCCTGGGCATCCATGCCGAAATGGCGATGCGGGTGGGCGGCGCTGCGCATGGCGTCGCAGGCGATACCCACGCCGCCGTCGGTGCCGTTCTTGAAGCCGACCGGCAGCGCCAGGCCGCTGACCATCTCGCGGTGGATCTGCGACTCGGTGGTGCGCGCGCCAATGGCGGCCCAGCCGAGCAGGTCGTCGAAGTAGCCAGCGGCCATCGGCTGCAGCAGTTCGGTGGCGACCGGCAGGCCGCGCTCGAGCATGCCCAGCATCAGCCCGCGGGACAGGGCGATGCCGGCGTGCATGTCGTCGCTGCCGTCCAGGTGCGGATCGTATGCCAGGCCTTTCCAGCCGACCGTGGTGCGGGGTTTCTCGACATAGGCGCGCATCACCAGCAGCAGCTTGTCGTCGACCTCACGGCTGAGCTGGGCAAGGCAGTCGGCGTATTCCAGGGCCGAGCGTGGGTCGTGGATCGAACACGGGCCGACGATCACCAGCAGACGTGGGTCGCGGCCTTCGAGGATGGCGCGGATGGCCTGGCGCTGGGCGTGGACCTGCTGGGCGAGTTCGTTGGCGAGTGGCATCTGCTGCTTGAGCAGGTGGGGGCTGGGCAGACGCTGGCTGACGGCGGTGTTGGCAGCCTGGGGCTGGTTCAGGGGCAGGGCGAGCGAAGAGGATTGCATGGCGTTTTTCCCTGGGCGGACGGCGGGTTCGGGCCCGCGCGGTCGGCCCTATCGAGGTGTTCGACAAATATTCGGAGTGCTGTGCACAGCGTTGCCACCAGTGGTCGACCGAACGGAGGCGGCAGGCTGGCCCGAACGGGATTGGCTAAATCGCCAGGCGTAGGTGTCGGCGTAGGAGTAGGTGGCGTAGTTCATGGATCTGTCCTCGGTATGAATCGGTGTTTTTTCAGGCCCTGGAAACGCAAAACCCCCAGTCGGGGGGCCGACCGGGGGTTTGAGTATTCTCGTGTTCGGCGGCCCCTCGAAGGTGGGCGCCGTGTGGGTATCAGCGGCGCCTAGTGGCTAAACCAATACCCAAAATAAAAGCTGGCAACGACCTGGCGACCGGCAACGGCCAGCACTGGGCGCGGGGTGCGACCGGTGTGGTTGGCGTGGTTGCGAAGGCTGTGGGTCATGATGCTCTCCAGTGAATGGTCCCGAGCTTACTGCACCTTTAGCGTTGCGTTCAATGGATAAATGCTATGGCGTTGATTGGCAGCTGCAAGCTGCAAGAAAAAGCAGACGGCGCCTGTACGAGCCGAGCACAGCCCTGACATTCTGCGCCGATCAGCTTGTAGCTTGCAGCTCGGTTAAAGCGGGTAGTGCTTCAGCTCCCGCGCGATCAGCATCCGCTGGATCTCGCTCGAGCCTTCGTAGATCTGGGTGATCCGCGCGTCCCGGTAGTAGCGCTCCACCGGATAGTCCTCCAGGTAGCCATACCCGCCATGCACCTGGATCGCCATGGAACACACCCGCTCGGCCATCTCAGAGGCGAACAGCTTGGCCTGGGACGCCTCGGACAGGCATGGCTTGCCGGCACTGCGCAGGCGCGCGGCATGCAGGATCAGCAAGCGTGCGGCATTGACCTGGACCTGCATGTCGGCCAACAGGTTGGCGATGCTCTGGTGCTCGGCGATCGGCTTGCCGAACTGCACGCGATCGCGGGCGTAGGCCAAGGCCGCCTCGAACGCGGCACGGGCGATCCCCAGCGCCTGGGCGGCGATGCCGATGCGCCCACCCTCGAGGTTGGACAGGGCGATGGCCAGGCCCTTGCCGCGCTCGCCGAGCAGGTTGGCGGCGGGGATGCGGCAGTCGTCCAGGGTCACCGCGCAGGTGTCGGAGGCGCGGATGCCCATCTTGTGCTCGCTGCGGTCGACCTTGAAGCCCGGGTTGTCGGTGGGTACCAGGAAGGCCGACAGGCCCTTCTTGCCCAGCTCCGGGTCAGTGACCGCGAAGACGATAGCCAGCCCCGCGCGGCGGGCATTGCTGACGAACTGCTTGGCCCCGTTGATCACCCAGTGGCCATCCACCAGCTCGGCGCGGGTCCGCAGGTTGTGGGCCTCGGAGCCGGCCTGGGGCTCGGTCAGGCAGAAACAGCCGATCACCTCGCCACTGGCCAGGCGTGGCAGCCAGGCCTGCTGCTGCTCGGGTGTGCCGTAGGCCAGCAGTGGGCCGCAACCCACCGAGTTGTGGATGCTCATCAGGGCACCGGTGGCACCATCGCCTGCCGCGATTTCCTCCACCGCCAGGGCGTAGGCGACATAGTCGGTGTAGCTACCGCCGAAGTCCTCCGGCACGATCATGCCGAGCAGGCCCAGCTCACCCATCTTGCGCACCACGCCATCGTCGATCCAGCCGGCCTTCTCCCAGGCCTGGGCATGGGGCGCGATCTCGCCACGGGCGAAGTCCCGGGCCATGTCGCGGATCATGATCTGTTCTTCGCTCAGTTCCACGTCTTGCATCTGTGTACTCCCCGGCTCACAGGCCTTCGAAGAATTGTTCGACCCGCTGGCGCGTCAGCCCGGCGAGGGTCGGCGGGTTCCAGCGTGGCTGCTTGTCCTTGTCGATGATCAGGGCGCGCACGCCCTCGATGATGTCGCCATGCGCGAACCACTGGCGATCCAGGTGCAGTTCCATGGCGAAGCACTCCTCCAGGCCCAGGTGCCGGCCACGGCGCAGCATCTCCAGGGTAACCGCCATGGCCAGGGGCGAGCGGCTTTCCAGCTGGTCGGCAGTGGCCAGGGCCCAGGGATGGCTGTCGCCGATGCTCACGGCGCGCAGTTGCTCGATGATGCTGGGCAGGTCGGGCAGGGCGAAGAAGTGGTCGATCACCGGGCGCAGCTTGGCCAGGGGCGCATCGTCCAGCACCTGGGTGCCGAGCTTGGCGAGCAGCCCCTGCAAGTCCTTGAGCGGATGGTCGCTGAAGCTCAGGCGGTCGAGGGCGGCATCCAGGGCGGTGATCTTCTCGCTGGGCAGGTACCAGTCGGCCAGGCCGCAGTACAACGCATCGGCAGCCTGGACCTGGGTACCGCTGACCCCGAGGTAGGTACCCAGCTCCCCTGGCAGGCGCGAGAGGAAGTAGCTGCCGCCTACGTCGGGGAAGTAGCCGATGGCCACCTCCGGCATGCCCAGGCGGCTGCGTTCGGTGACCACGCGCAGGTCGGCGCCCTGGGCCAGGCCCATGCCGCCGCCCAGGGTGAAGCCGTCCATCAGCACCAGCACCGGCTTGCGGTAGCGGTGGATGCACAGGTCCAGGGCGTATTCCTCGACGAAGAAGGTGCTGTGCAAGGCATTGCCGGCCTTGAAGCTGTCGTGCAGCGAGCGGATGTCGCCACCGGCGCAGAAGCCCTTGGGGCCTTCGCCGCGCAGCACCACGGCATGCACCTGCGGATCCTGCGCCCAGTGGTCGAAGTGCTGCCGCAGGCTGCGCACCATGTCGAGGGTCAGGGCATTGAGGCCGGCGGGGCGGTTGAGGGTGAGGTGGCCAATGTGGTTGCGAACTTCGGCCAGGACATGCTCCGTTGCCGAGGTTTGAGCGTGCGCGGTCATCGCGTTCTCCCTGCTTTGTTATTGATTTTCCAAGTGAAGTCTGGAGTTCGCTGGAGGATCGCAGGATCCTGGCATGCGAATTTGCGCGGCACAATCGGCAAATCTGCAGGGTGTTCCTGCATTTTTGCCTTATGGGTGCCGCCTCCGGACCGGGTATTGCCACTTTAGCCCTGTGACACGGGCGAACAAGGTACTACTTTCGTGGATAGGCCATCGGGATGGCAGGCTGCTCCGTTCGATCGGAGCGGCCTGCGCCGGCTCACCCTGAAGGGTGATGGTCGAGCCGTGCGCTGCGTGAAACAATCCTGGCCACGATAACCCTGGCGGGGAACAAGAACATGAGCAAAGACCGGCTGAAATCGCCCGACTGGTACGCGCAGATGGCCCGTGTCATCGATGCCATCGGTACGCCCGGCTTCGTCGAGGCCCTGTTCGCCGCGCTCAACTGCCTGGCCCCCTCCCAGGCCATCACCGTCTTCCTCTACCCACGCAAGGGGCTGCCTTCGGCGCTGTTCGAGAAGGACGAAGAAGGGCCCTGGCTGCCCGAGGGCAATGTGCAGAAGTACCTCGACGGCTACTACCTGCTGTGCCCGTTCTACCGCGCCTGCATGGACGGCATCGCACCCGGTTGCTATCGCCTGAGCGATGTCGCCCCCGACCATTTCAAGCGCAGCGAGTACTACCTGTCGTTCTACCAGCACGCACACCTGGAGGACGAACTCAACTACATCGTCCCCCTCGGTGCGCACCTGTCCATCGCTGTGGCCCTGGGCAGCACCCGGCGCCTGGCCAGCCAGCAGGTCGGCGATCTCAAGTGCGTGGCCCCCTGGGTGCAGGCGGTGGTGCAGCGGCACTGGGGGCACCTGGATGCCGACGCGTTGGGTTGGCGCTTCGAAAGCGCCCTGGGCCGGCAGATCAACGCGGCGCTGAACAACTTCGGTTCGTCCTTGCTGACCGAGCGCGAGTGTCGCGTCGCCCAGTACCTGCTGCGCGGCCACTCGACCCGCTCCCTGGCCGAGCGCCTGGGCATCAGCGAAGACACGGTCAAGACCCACCGCAAGAACCTCTACACCAAGCTGGACATCGCCAAGCAGTCCGAGCTGTTCTCCTTGTTCATCGACGCCCTGGCCCAGGCCCAGGAAGGCTTGAGCAAGGACCCGCTGGAAAGTTACCTGCGAAGGCGCTGAGCCACCGCATCACCTTACCCGAACCACCACAACGACCGGCCGCCACGGCGGCCGGTAGGGAGTCCTGCGTGCATACATTGAGCGATTGGCAGCAGCGTGCTGCACGGCAAAGCTTCATCGACACGGCCCTGATCGACGGCCGCCCCGTGGCCGCCCGCTCGGGCGTCACCTTCGAGGCGATCAACCCGGCGACCAACCAGCTACTGGCCCAGGTCGCCGCCTGCGGCGAGGCGGAGATCGACCAGGCGGTGCGCGTGGCCCGTCGCGCCTTCGAACAGGGGCCTTGGGCGCGCATGGCACCGACGGCGCGCAAGCGCGTACTGCTGCGCCTGGCCGAGCTGATGCTGGCCCACCGCGAGGAACTGGCGCTGCTCGATTCGCTGAACATGGGCAAGCCGGTGATGGATGCCTACAACATCGACGTGCCCGGCGCGGCCAATGTCTTCGCCTGGTACGGCGAGGCGCTGGACAAGCTCTACGACCAGGTGGCGCCCACCGCTGCCGATGCCCTGGCCACCATCACCCGTGAGGCCCTGGGTGTGGTCGGCGCGGTGGTGCCGTGGAACTTTCCGCTGGACATGGCCGCCTGGAAGGTCGCCCCGGCGCTGGCCGCCGGCAACAGCGTGGTGCTCAAGCCGGCCGAGCAATCGCCGTTCTCGGCCCTGCGCCTGGCCGAGCTGGCCCTGGAGGCCGGGCTGCCCGAGGGCGTGCTGAACGTGGTACCCGGCCTGGGCGAGCAGGCCGGGCGTGCGCTGGGCCTGCACCCGGACGTGGATTGCCTGGTGTTCACCGGCTCCACCCAGGTGGGCAAGTACTTCATGCAGTATTCGGCGCAATCCAACCTCAAGCAGGTGTGGCTGGAATGCGGCGGCAAGAGCCCGAACCTGGTGTTCGACGACTGCCGCGACCTGGACCTGGCGGCCGAAAAGGCGGCCTTCGGCATCTTCTTCAACCAGGGCGAGGTGTGCTCGGCCAACTCCCGGCTGTACGTGCAGCGCTCGATCCACGACGCATTCGTCGAGCGCCTGCTGGCCAAGGCCCGCGACTGGCTGCCGGGCGACCCGCTGGACCCGGCCAGCCGCGCCGGGGCCATCGTCGATGCCGGGCAGAGCGCCCGTATCTGCGCCGCCATCGAACAGGCCAGGGCCGACGGTGCACGCCTGCTGTGCGGCGGTGAGCGCCTGCGTATCAACGGCTCGGACAACTTCATCGCCCCGACCGTGTTCAGCGACGTGCAGCCGGGCATGGCCCTGGCCCGCGAGGAGATCTTCGGCCCGGTGCTGGCGATCAGCGCCTTCGACGACGAGGACGAAGCCGTGCGCCAGGCTAACGACAGCGTCTACGGCCTGGCCGCCTCGGTGTGGAGCGACGACCTCAACCGTGCCCATCGCGTGGCTCGGCGCCTGAAGGCCGGCACCGTGTCGGTCAACACCGTCGATGCCCTGGACGTGGCGGTGCCCTTCGGCGGCGGCCGCCAGTCCGGCTTCGGTCGCGACCTCTCGCTGCACGCCTTCGACAAATACACCCAACTGAAGACCACCTGGTTCCAACTGCGCTGATACCCCTCCACGGAGAACAACAATGAACGCTTCTTTCCAGCCTCAACGCGAAACCCGTGACTACCAGTCCGCCGACGCCGCCCACCACATCCATGCCTTCCTCGACCAGAAGGCGCTCAACGCCGAAGGCCCACGGGTCATCGTCCGTGGCGAGGGCCTGCACCTGTGGGACAACGACGGCAAGCGCTACCTGGACGGCATGTCCGGCCTGTGGTGCACCCAGCTCGGCTACGGCCGCAAGGACCTGACCGCCGCCGCTGCCGCGCAAATGGACCAGTTGCCGTACTACAACATGTTCTTCCACACCACTCACCCGGCGGTGATCGAACTGTCCGAACTGCTGTTCAGCCTGCTGCCGGGGCACTACAGCCACGCGATCTACACCAACTCGGGCTCCGAATCCAACGAGGTGCTGATCCGTACCGTGCGCCGCTACTGGCAGGTGGTTGGCCAGCCGAGCAAGAAGATCATGATCGGCCGCTGGAACGGCTACCACGGCTCGACCCTGGCGGCCACTGCGCTGGGCGGAATGAAGTTCATGCACGAGATGGGTGGCTTGATCCCTGACGTTGCGCACATCGACGAGCCGTACTGGTACGCCGAAGGGGGCGACCTGAGCCCGGCCGAGTTCGGTCGCCGCTGTGCTTTGCAACTGGAGGAGAAGATCCTCGAGCTGGGCGCCGAGAATGTCGCCGGCTTCATCGCCGAGCCGTTCCAGGGCGCCGGTGGCATGATCTTCCCGCCGGAAAGCTACTGGCCCGAGATCCAGCGCATCTGCCGCCAGTATGACGTGCTGCTGTGCGCCGACGAGGTGATCGGCGGCTTCGGCCGTACCGGCGAATGGTTCGCCCACCAGCACTTTGGCTTCGAGCCGGACACCCTGTCCATCGCCAAGGGCCTGACCTCCGGCTACGTGCCCATGGGCGGGCTGGTGCTGAGCAAGCGCATCGCCGAGGCGCTGGTGGAGCGGGGCGGGGTGTTCGCCCACGGCCTGACCTATTCCGGCCACCCGGTGGCGGCGGCGGTGGCCATCGCCAACCTCAAGGCCTTGCGCGACGAAGGCATCGTGCGCCGGGTCAAGGACGATACCGGCCCCTACCTGCAGCGTTGCCTGCGCGAGGTGTTCGGCGAACATCCGCTGATCGGCGAGATCCAGGGCACCGGGCTGGTGGCGGCGTTGCAGTTCGCCGAGGACAAGGCCACCCGCAAGCGCTACGCCAACGAGAACGACCTGGCCTGGCAGTGCCGGACCTATGGCTTCGAGGAAGGGGTGATCATTCGCTCGACCCTGGGGCGGATGATCATGGCGCCGGCGCTGGTGGCCAGCCGCGGCGATATCGATGAGCTGGTGGAGAAGACCCGGATCGCCGTGGACCGTACCGCGCGGGGGCTGGGGCTGCTGTAAGAAGGGGCCGTTTGGCGGGCCATCGCCGACAAGCCGGCTCCCAGATATAGCGCCACCCTGAAGTTGAGCGCTATCTCTGCTGGAAGCCGGCTTGCCGGCGATGGGCTGCAAAGCAGCCCAGTCTTCACAATTCTTCACAAATATATCAAATGAGACAAAATTGACTCATTGAGGTTTCACCCATATCATTCGGGCCGTTTTTATCGAAGGCTCGGGTGAATCATGAGCAATTTGCGTGCAATAGGGATGGCCGGCTGCCTGGCCATGACGGTCGTCCTGGCCGGCTGCGACCAGGCCGAAACGCCACCGGCGGCGGAAGTGGCCTATCCGGTGGAAACCGTCACGGTGGCCAGCGAGCCGCTGGCCCTGGCCTCGACCTTGCCAGGCCGGGTCGAACCGATGCGGGTGGCGGAAGTCCGCGCCCGGGTGGCCGGCATCGTCCTGCACAAGCGCTTCGAGGAAGGGGCCGACGTCAAGGCCGGGGACGTGCTGTTCCAGATCGACCCGGCACCGTTCAAGGCGGCCCTGTCGCGCGCCGAAGGCGAGCTGGCGCGGGCACGCTCGGTCATGCTCGAGGCCCAGGCCAGGGCGCGCCGCTACGCGCCACTGGTGAAGATCCAGGCGGTCAGCCAGCAGGACTTCGACACGGCCAGCGCCGACCTGCACAGCGCCCAGGCCACGGTGCGCTCGGCCCAGGCGGATGTCGAAAGCGCGCGCCTGAACCTGGGCTACGCCACGGTCAAGGCACCGATCTCCGGACGTATCGGCCGTGCCCTGGTCACCGAAGGGGCGCTGGTCGGGCAGGGCGATGCCACGCTGATGGCGCGCATCCAGCAGCTCGATCCGATCTACGTCGATTTCACCCAGCCGGCCGCCGAGGCCCTGCGCTTGCGCCAGGCGCTCAAGGACGGTGTGCTCGCCGCGGGCGACGACCAGGCGCTCAGCGTGCGGGTCGAGGGCACCGACTATGAGCGCCAGGGCTCGCTGCTGTTCACCGACGTGGCGGTGGACCGTGGTACCGGCCAGGTGATCCTGCGGGGGCGCTTCGACAATGCCGACGGTATTCTCCTGCCCGGCATGTATGTGCGCGTGCGCACCCCGCAGGGCACCGACCACCAGGCCATCCTCGTGCCACAACGCGCCGTGCGGCGCGGCAGCGATGGCGAGGCACGGGTCATGCTGGTGGGGACCGACGGCCTGGCCGAGGCGCGCGAGGTGCGCACCGGCGCCATGCACGGCGCCCGCTGGCAGATCACCGAGGGCCTGCGCCCGGGCGACCAGGTCATCGTCGGCAGCCCGGCCGGTCTTGCGCCGGGCATGCCGGTGTCGCCGGCCCAGGTACAACAGGCCGCGGCGCGGTGAGGCGGGGGTAAGCACAGATGTCCAGGTTCTTCATCGAACGGCCGAACTTCGCCTGGGTCGTGGCGTTGTTCATTTCCCTGGCGGGCTTGCTGGTGATCCCGTCGTTGCCGGTGGCCCAGTACCCCAACGTGGCGCCGCCACAGATCACCATCACCGCCACCTACCCTGGCGCTTCGGCGAAAGTGCTCGTGGAGTCGGTGACCAGCATCATCGAGGAGTCGCTCAACGGCGCCAAGCACCTGCTGTACTTCGAATCCACCAACAACGCCAATGGCATCGCCGAGGTGGTGGTGACCTTCGAGCCCGGCACCGATCCGGAGCTGGCCCAGGTCGACGTGCAGAACCGCCTGAAGAAGGCCGAGGCACGCATGCCGCAGGCCGTGACCACCCAGGGTATCGAGGTGGAACAGACCAGCGCGGGCTTCTTGCTGGTCTATGCGCTGAGCTACAAGGAGGGCGCCGGTCGCAGCGACACCACAGCCTTGGGCGACTACGCCGCGCGCAACATCAACAACGAGCTGCGCCGGGTGCCGGGCGTCGGCAAGCTGCAGTTCTTCTCCTCGGAAGCGGCCATGCGCGTATGGGTCGATCCGCAGAAGCTGGTGGGCTATGGCCTGTCCATCGACGACGTGGGCAACGCCATCCGTGGGCAGAACGTGCAAGTGCCCGCCGGCAGCTTCGGCAGCGCACCCGGCAGCAGCGAGCAGGAACTGACCGCGACCCTGGCGGTGCACGGCACCCTGGACGACCCCGAGGCCTTCGGCCGCATCGTCCTGCGCGCCAACCCGGACGGCTCCCAGGTGCGCCTGGCCGATGTGGCGCGCCTGGAGGTCGGCCTGGAGAGCTACAACTTCTCCTCGCGCCTCGATGGCAAGCCGGCGGTGGCCGGTGCGGTGCAACTGGCGCCGGGCGCCAACGCCCTGCAGACCGCCGCGCTGGTCAAGGAGCGCCTGGCCGAGCTGTCGGCGTTCTTCCCCGAGGGCGTCGAGTATTCCGTGCCCTACGACACCTCGCGCTTTGTCGACGTGGCCATCGAGAAGGTCATCCATACCTTGATCGAAGCCATGGTCCTGGTGTTCCTGGTGATGTTCCTGTTCCTGCAGAACATCCGCTACACCTTGATCCCGTCGATCGTGGTGCCGGTGTGCCTGCTCGGTACCTTGATGGTCATGAAGCTGCTGGGGTTCTCGGTGAACATGATGACCATGTTCGGCATGGTCCTGGCTATCGGCATCCTGGTGGACGACGCCATCGTGGTGGTGGAGAACGTCGAGCGGATCATGGCCGAGGAGGGCCTGGCACCAGGGGCCGCGACCATCAAGGCGATGGGGCAGGTGTCCGGGGCGATCATCGGCATCACCCTGGTGTTGGCGGCGGTGTTCCTGCCGCTGGCGTTCATGTCTGGCTCGGTGGGCGTGATCTACCAGCAGTTCTCCCTGTCCCTGGCGGTGTCGATCCTGTTCTCCGGGTTCCTGGCCCTGACCTTCACCCCGGCGTTGTGCGCCACGCTGCTCAAGCCGATCCCCCAGGGCCACCATGAGAAGCGCGGCTTCTTCGGCGCCTTCAACCGTGGGTTTGCCCGGCTGACCGAACGCTACTCGGGCATGAACAGCGCGCTGGTCAAGCGCGCCGGGCGCTACATGTTGGTCTATGCCGGGATCGTCGCCATGCTCGGCTACTTCTACCTGCGCCTGCCGGAGTCGTTCGTGCCGGTGGAGGACCAGGGCTATGCCATCGTCGACGTGCAGTTGCCGCCGGGCGCCAGCCGCGTGCGAACCGACGCCACCGGCCAGGCCCTGGAGCAATTCCTTATGTCGCGCGAGGCGTTGGCGTCGGCTTTCCTGGTCAGCGGTTTCAGTTTCTCCGGCATGGGCGAGAACGCCGCATTGGCCTTCCCGACCTTCAAGGACTGGTCCGAACGCAGTGCCGAGCAATCGGCGGACGCCGAGGCGGCGGCGGTCAATGCGCACTTCGCCGGGCACGGCGACGGCACCATCACCGCGGTCAACCCACCGCCGATCGATGGCCTGGGCAATGCCGGCGGCTTCTCCCTGCGCCTGTTGGACCGTGGCGGGCTTGGCCGCGAGGCCCTGCTGGCGGCGCGTGACCGCTTGCTGGCGCAGGCCAACGGCAACCCGGTGATCCTCTACGCGATGATGGAAGGCCTGGCCGAGGCACCGCAACTGCGGCTGGAGATCGACCGGGAGAAGGCCCGCACCCTGGGCGTGACCTTCGAAACCATCAACAGCACGCTGTCCGCCGCCTTCGGCTCCCAAGTGATCAACGACTTCAGCAACGCCGGCCGCCAGCAGCGGGTGGTGGTGCAGGCCGAGCAGGGCGAGCGCATGACCCCGGAAAGCGTGCTGCGCCTCTATGCCCCCAATGCCGATGGCCAGCAGGTGCCGTTCAGTGCCTTCGTCAGTACCCGTTGGGAGGAGGGGCCGGTGCAGATCGTGCGCTACAACGGCTACCCGGCGATCCGCATCACCGGCGACGCGGCGCCGGGCTACAGCACCGGCCAGGCGATGGCCGAGCTGGAGCGTCTGGTCGGCGAGTTGCCGGAGGGCATCGGCTACGCTTGGACGGGCCTGTCGTACCAGGAGAAGGTCTCCAGCGGCCAGGCCAGCCAGTTGTTCGCCCTGGCCATCCTGGTGGTGTTCCTGTTGTTGGTGGCGCTGTACGAGAGTTGGTCGATCCCGCTGACGGTGATGCTGATCGTGCCGATCGGCGCCCTGGGCTCGGTGTTGGCGGTGATGGCCACCGGCCTGCCCAACGATGTGTACTTCAAGGTCGGCCTGATCACCATCATCGGCCTGGCGGCGAAGAACGCCATCCTCATCGTCGAGTTCGCCAAGGCGCTGCGGGAGCAGGGCCGTGGCCTGCGCGAGGCGGCCATCGAGGCTGCACGCCTGCGTTTGCGGCCAATCGTCATGACCTCCATGGCGTTCATCCTCGGCGTGGTGCCCCTGGCCATCGCCACCGGGGCCGGCGCGGCCAGCCAGCGGGCGATCGGCACCGGGGTGATCGGCGGCATGCTCAGCGCCACCTTGCTGGGAGTGGTGTTCGTGCCTATCTGCTTTGTCTGGGTATTGTCGCTGCTAAGGCGCAGGGGTGTGCAAAGCGAGCGTGCGACCGAGATCGAGCACCCGTAACGGCTCCTTTGGTTGGGAAATCCAACCGCTTCGGCCCCTGGACCTGGTGTTCAGGGGCCTTTTTTGTGCCTGGCAGTCTTTGGGGCTGCAAAGCAGCCCCATGCCCACCATCAAGCCCTGGCTTGCGCCCCTTGCAGGAACAATTGCTCCAGCGCCTGCGCCGAGTTGGCACTGGCCGCCCGCCCGCGCCGCTCGGCATCGACCATGCCGTAGATCATGCTGAGGAACATCTCGGTGAACACCGCCGCGCTGATGTCGATGCGCAGTGCCCCCAACTGCTGGGCACGCAGGAAGAAAGCGTCCATCGCCTGGGTGTAGGCACGCCAGCGCTGGTTGTCGCCGCCAAGCAGCGTGTCCGGGCGGTACTGGAACATCAGGAACACCAGCATCTCGCGGTGCTTGAGGTGTTCGGCGATCAGGTGGCGCAGCCCCGCCAGCGGATCGGCGTGCTCCAGGTCGGCCTTGCCGATGACCTCGTTGAGTACCTGCTCGCCGTGGTGCTCGAGCATGTTCACCAGGTTGTCGCGGGTGCCGCAGAAACGGTGCAGGGTGGCCTTGCTGACGCCGGCCGCTTCGGCCAGCGCCTTCAGGGTGGCCCGGGGGTGGACGACGAGGGCATGGGCCAATGCCTTGAGCAGGCGTTCGTCGTGGGGCGTGGGGTGCATCGGGAGGCCTCGCGTTGCTCGCATTCATCGCATTGTGCAGAAATTGCGGGTAGCTTCAACTCATTCGGGCAAGAAAGGTGTCATTTGAGACATTCTGGTTCCGTGCCTGGCCAAAAACGCAGGCATGGGGCTGGGGATTACCCAGCCCCATGCACAAGGCACTTTCAGTCAGCGCAGAACCCTGCGGCTCAATGCGGTGCGCGCACGATGGTCTTGAGCAGGTCTTCCGGGCTGATGTGCCCGACCACCTGGCCCACGGCGCTGCCCGGGGTCGGCAGGTCGAGGATGTGGTCCTTGATCTTGCCGATCACATGCATCTCGCAGGGCTTGCAGTCGAACTTCAGGGTCAGGACCTCATCGCCATGCACCAGTTGCATCGGCGCGACCTTGGTGCGCACGCCGGTGACGCCCTTGGCTTGCTTGGGGCAGAGGTTGAAGGAGAAACGCAGGCAGTGCTTGGTGATCATCACCGGCACTTCGCCGTGTTCCTCGTGGGCCTCGAACGCCGCGTCGATCAACTCCACCCCATGGCGCTGGTAGAAGTCGCGGGCCTTCTGGTTGTAGACGTTGGCCAGGAACGACAGGTGCGACTCGGGGTAGACCGGCGGTGGGTCGGTCTCGGCCTTGCGCCGGCCGCGAGGGTGGGCCTTGATCCGTGCCTCGGTCAGCGCCTCGATGGCCGAGCGGCGCAGGGCCTTGAGCTGCGAGTTGGGGATGAAGTACGCCTGGGGCGCGTCCAGCGCGATGGCGGTGGCGTGGTACTGGGTGGTGCCCAGTTGGCCGAGCAGGTCGTGCAACTGCTCGAGGGCCTGCTGCGGCTTGTTGGCCACGCCGAACGGGCCGTCCAGGGCGACCTGCACGCTGACACCTTCCTCGCTGGTGGCGGTCAGTTCCAGGCGCGCCTCGCGCAGCACGGCGTTCCAGGCCACGCCGACACGGCGCTCGGCAGAGGTGCGCAGCAGCGCCTGCTGCCAGTTGTGGTCCAGGTTGCGCGACAGCGGGTGGTTCGGGCGCAGGCGGTGCAGGCCCTCGGGCATCTCGTTGGGCTCGACGCGGTAGCGGTAGCGCTTCTGGCCGTCTTCCCCGAATTCGCCCCTGGGCTCGGCGATGTTGGCACGAAAACCCACCACCTCGCGCTTGACCAGTACGTTGAGGCCGTCGCCGTTGGTCAGCGGCACCTCGGTGAGCACCTGCAGGTCACGCTTGCCGACCTTTTCCACCACGCCCACCGGCAGGCCGGTGAAGGTCGGCGAGTCGAAGGCGCCGATGTCGATCTTGCGCGCACTGACGAAATAGTCGGTGCTGCCACGGTGGAAGGTCTTGTCCGGGTCTGGCACGAAGAAATGCTCGGTACGCCCGCTGGAGGCGCGGGCCAGGTCCGGGCGGTCGTCGAGGATGGCATCGAGCAGTTGGCGGTAATGGGCGGTGATGTTCTTCACGTAGCCCATGTCCTTGTAGCGGCCCTCGATCTTGAACGAACGCACGCCGGCGTCCACCAGGGCGCGCAGGTTGGCGCTCTGGTTGTTGTCCTTCATCGACAGCAGATGCTTTTCGAAGGCGACCACGCGGCCTTGGTCGTCCTTGAGGGTGTAGGGCAGGCGGCAGGCCTGGGAGCAGTCGCCGCGGTTGGCGCTGCGGCCGGTCTGCGCATGGGAGATGTTGCACTGGCCGGAGAAGGCCACGCACAGGGCGCCATGGATGAAGAACTCGATGGCCGCCTCGGTCTCGTCGGCGATGGCGCGGATCTGCTGCAGGTTCAGCTCGCGGGCCAGGACCAGCTGCGAGAAACCGGCCTGGTCGAGGAACCTGGCCCGCTCCAGGGTGCGGATGTCGGTCTGGGTGCTGGCGTGCAGCTCGATCGGCGGGATGTCCAGCTCCATCACCCCCAGGTCCTGGACGATCAGCGCGTCGACGCCGGCGTCGTACAGCTGCTGGATCAGCTGGCGGGCCGGTTCGAGCTCGTTGTCGTGGAGGATGGTGTTGAGGGTGGTGAATACCCGCGCGTGGTAGCGATGGGCGAACTCCACCAGTTGGGCGATATCGCTGACTTCGTTGCAGGCATTGTGGCGTGCGCCGAAGCTCGGGCCGCCGATATAGATGGCATCCGCGCCGTGCAGGATCGCCTCGCGGGCGATGGCCACGTCACGGGCAGGGCTGAGCAGTTCCAGGTGGTTCTTTGGAAGGGACATGTCGTTATGGTCGGGCTGTCACGGTCAAGGCGCGCATTGTAGCGGCGAAATGGCCCGGCGGCATCCTTGGCCTGCCCGGTGGGCCCGCGGCGGCTGCGCAGCCGATCGCCGGCAAGCCGGCTCCCACACGATCCTGCCGACCCCATCACAGGTGATCGACTCGGACCAGGGAGCGGGCTTGCCCGCGAACAAGGCGCGCAATTCAGGCCTTGGCCGCCATCGCGGTCACTTCCACGCGCATGCCCTCATAGGCCAGCGACGCCACGCCGACGGCAGCGCGTACCGGCCAGGGCTTGGCGAAGAAGCGTTGGTAGACCTCGTTGAACGCCGCGCGGTCGGCCATGTCGGTCAGGTAGATGGTCAGGTGCAGCACCCGGTCCATCGAACTGCCGGCGCGCTCGAGGGCGTCCTTGAGCGATTGCAGGGTGCATTCGCTCTGCTCGACGATACCGCCCAGCTCGAGGCTGCCGTCGGCTCGGGTGGGGACCTGGGTGGTCACCAGCAGGCCGTTGAAGTCGGCGACATCGGAAGAGATGGACGCCGGGTCGGTGTCGGGGATGAAGGTGATATCTGCGTTTGCCATGGGGGTTGAACCTTGCAACGGAAGGAAACCCGCAAGCCTACGCGAGCGGCCAGGGCGGGTCGAGCGCTGGCCCCGGTCGCCAGGATTTGAAATGCACGGCATTGGCCGTCAGAATCGCGGCCCGATCCGGCCGAGCGTGCCGGGTGCTTGTCGTGAAGAAGGGGCGAGGGTTGAACGAACAGACATTGTCGATGCGCCTGGAGCGCGTGGCCGCGCACGTGCCGGCCGGAGCGCGCCTGGCCGATATCGGCTCGGACCATGGCTACCTGCCCGTGGCCTTGATGTTACGTGGGCATATCGAGGCCGCCGTGGCCGGCGAGGCGGCGCTCACGCCGTTTCGCTCCGCCGAGCGCAAGGTGCGCAAGAACGGCCTGGACGACAGGATCAGTGTGCGCCTGGCCGACGGCCTGGAGGCCATCGAGCCGCAGGATCGCATCAGCACCATCAGCCTCTGCGGCATGGGCGGCGAGAAGATCCGCGAGATCCTCGAGCGCGGCAAACATCGCCTGAGCGGTCGGGAGCGCCTGGTCCTGCAGCCCAACGTGCGCGAAGGGACCCTGCGCGAATGGCTGATGGAAAACGGCTACCGCATCCTTTGCGAGGAGTTGCTGGAGGAAAACGAATTCACCTACGAGATCATCGTGGCCGAGCGTTGCACAGCGGTGGCGTACTCCCCCCAGGAGTTGTATTTCGGCCCCTTGCTGATGCAGCAGCGCAGCCCGGCGTTCCTCGCCAAATGGGGCCTGAACCTCAAGCGCAAGCGGCGGGTCATGGCGCATTTCGCCCGTGCGCGACAGGCGGTGCCGCAGGAGAAGGCGCGGGAAGTGGCGATGCAGGTGCGGTGGATCGAGCAGTTACTGGCGTGAAGCGGCGGGCGGCAGGGTGTCAGAGCTGCGAGCAGTTGCCCATTTCCCGGTAGTCGATCTCGCGGGTCTGGCCTTGATGGTCGACATACACCATGTGCGCGGTGCCCACCTGGCAATCGGCGGCATTGTTGGCGGGGGTGATGGAAACGACCTTGGCGATGTCCAGCGGCATGCCGTATTCGTAGGTCTCGCTGCTGGCGGTGACCGGCGGGTTGACGGCCTGCTCGGCAAAGGCCCCGAACGAGGCAAGGGAGGCGAACAGGGCAAGGAAAGCGATCGAGCGTTTCATGATGGGCTCCTTATCTTGAATGTATGACTAATGATGTATTCATTGGTCATTCACAATAAATGGGCTATTTCGTGATAGATTCCTGCCCGGAATGTACGAATAGGCCTGAGGGAGCGACGCAATCATGGATATGCTGCATGCCATGCGAACCTTTGCCCGGGTGGTGGAGTGCGGCAGTTTCGCCGCGGCCGCCAACGCCCTGGACATCTCGGCGGCGCAGGTGTCGCGGATCGTCGCGGAGCTGGAAAGCCAACTGCAGACGCGCCTGTTGCACCGCACCACCCGCCGGCTGCGCATGAGCGAGGCGGGCGAGCGCTTCCTCGAGCGCTCGCGGCAGATCATGCTGCTGACCGAGGAGGCCGTCGACGAAGCGCGTGGCGCCCACCTCACGCCCCGTGGCCACCTGCGTTTCCACTGCACCCACGGCCTGGGCCTGCTGATGATGCCGCTGGTCGCCCGCTACAACGCATCCTGCCCCGAAGTGGTGATGGAGCTGACCCTCTCCCAGCGCAATCCGGACCCGCTGGCGGAGGGGCACGACGTGGTGATCACCATGGGCCAGGGCCTGCCGGACTCCCAACTGATCGCCATCCCCCTGGGCAGCATCTACAGCATCCTCTGCGCCTCGCCGGACTACCTGGCCCGCCACGGGGTCCCCAAGCGGCCGGAAGACCTGCACCAGCACATCTGCCTGCGCACCGTGGACCCGTTGTTCGAAGAGGACTGGGCGTTCGGCCAGGCGCCGGAGAGCTGCGTGATCGTGCCCCAGGACACCTTCCTCACCAATGTGGCCGATGCCATGCTCAAGGCCACCGAGTTGGGGATGGGGGTGGGCCTGCTGCCGTACTACTCGGCCAGCCTGGCCATCGAGGAGGGGCGCCTGTGCCGTTTGCTGGCGCCACACCGGCTGCGTCAGCGGGAGATCTACGCGATCTATCCGTCGCGGCATTACCTGGATGCCAAGGTGCGCACCTGGCTGGACTTTCTCAAGGAGCAGTTGCCGCTGCTGTTCGCGGAGCACGAGCGGGTGGTGGACGAGCCACGCTACTGGCGCTGAGCGCCGCCCCGCCCGCTAGCCATTAGCGGCTGTCCTGGTCCTCGGCGGTGCCGCCGGAGCTGCCGGCGCCCGAGCCGGTGGCTTCGCCCGTACTGCCCGAGCCACCCGTGCGGCCATCGACCGCGTCGGGCTGGCTAGCGCTGTCGCTGCTGTCGTTGCCCTGGGTGCCGCCGGGGGTATTGGTGCTGCTGCCTTCGCCAGCGGTGCTGCCTTTGGAGTGGTCGCCGGAGGCGTGTTCGGTCTGAGGCTGGGCGCCGGTGCCGTTCACGTCGGTGGCGGCGAGGCTGGCGGTGGAGGCGATACCCAGGCCGAGGGCGAGGAGGAAGGAGAGCGGACGAATACGGACCATGATGAATCTCCTGTGGGGATGATCGTCATTCGTTCGGCTGTCGGAGTGAGGGTGGGGTGCCCGCAGGGCGACGGGTGGTCATGCCAGTTGGGGCCGCAGAGCGGCCCCAGGAACACCAAGCCCCAGCCTACTTGACCGGCACAGGGTTTTCCCCACCCAGGGCGTCCGCCATCGGCGGATGCTCCTGCGCCGCGTGCATCAGGTCCTCCGTCACCCGCAGTTCGGCACCGGTCGGCGAGAAGGTCGTCGACGGGGCGAACGGGGCGGGGTGCTCGGGCGCCGGGCGCTTGCCGCGACGCCAGAGGAAGAAGGTCACCATGCACAGGTTGACCACCGCGAAGGCCCAGAACAGCCCAGCCTCGCCGTAGGAAGTCATCACCGGCGAGATGGCCAGCGGGCTCAGGGCCGAGCCCAGCGAGTTGATCAGCAGCAAGCCCTGGATCATCGGCACCAGCGCATCGGCCGGTGCCCGGTCGGCGGCATGGCTGACTGCCACCGGGTAGAGGGCGAACACGCCGCCGCCCAGCAGGAACAGCATGGCCGGCAGCAGCGCCGAAGCAGGCGGCAGCAGCACGATCACCACCGACAGCACCGTGCACAGCGCGCCCAGGGCGATCAGCACGTCCTGGCGGTCCTTGCGGTCGGACCAACGCCCCACCGGGTATTGCAGCAGCATCGCGCCGAGGATCACCCAGGCCATCATGTTGCCGACCTCGCCCACGTCCAGGCCGATGCGCTGCAGGTACAGCGGCAGCAGGGCATACACGGCGGCGATGGCGATCCCCGAGCCGAAACAGCCGACCAGCCCGGTAGGTGCCACCCCCAGCAACTGGCGGGGCTTGAGCGGCTCGACCTGCTCCAGCAGCGGCGACACCCGTGGCAGGATCACGATCGGCAACACCGACAGCGAGGCCAGCATGCCGGCGACCATGAACGGCGCGGTGTCGCCCCAGCCGGTGATCTCGCCCAAGGCCGCCTGGCCGAGCACGCCGGCGCCGTAGAAGGCGATCATGTACAGCGCCAGCAGGCGCCCGCGGATCTTCGCATCGCCGGCCAGCAGCAGCCAGCTCTCGATGACCAGGAACACACCGACCGAGGCCCAGCCGTTGACCAGGCGCAAGGCGAACCACCAGGTGGTGTCGTAGAACAGGCCCTGCAGGAGGATGGTCGCGCCGATCAGCGAGGCGAAGCTGGTGTAGGCGCGGATGTGACCGATGCGCAGGATCAGCCGGTCGTTGAAGATCGCCCCGAGGGTCAGGCCGATGAAGTAGGCCGACGAGACGATGCCGATCATCGTCGCCGATTCGCCGGCTGCGCCCAGGCGCAGGGTGGTCAGGGAGGACAGGAAGCCATTGCCCAGGGCAACGATGAACAACCCGAGCAGGGGTGCCAGCGCCATGGCCAGCAGACGCGCAGACATAGGTACCTCAAAGTATTCGAAAAGCGGTATAGGCGCCTTTTCGTGCCTGCATGCCTGGCCGGGGAGGATGCGACCAGGGCAAGACTCAACCGCTGGCACCTGGGGAAGGTGGCCGGGCGGGGCGGTTGAGCCTGTTGCACATGCGCGATCATGTGTTCAGGCGTGGACGCTGTCGTTGCTGCGGGTTGCCACCGTACGAGGCGACGGGTGAAAAGGCGGCGCGATTCTATGCCTTGCGCGGGATTTGCCCAAGGGGCCTGGGCCTGCGGCGAAACGACGCAGCCCTGTGCGTGGGGTGTCGAGGCGGCCCCTTCGCGGGCAAACCTACGAAGGGGCCGGTCAGGGCAACGCATTCACCGGTGACGGGCCCGACGCTATCAGGCCCCGGATTCCGGATCACTGGCCGGCACGCCAGGCCGGTCCTCTTCTTCGGTCAGGTTGGGGTCGACATCGGGATCGTCGGCCCGGTCATTGCGTTTTTCGGGATCGAGTTCTGGCCAGTCGTCCTGGGCGCTGCCACCACCCATTCGCAGTGTCTCGTTCATGACGGCTTCCTCGGCTTGGCTTCGATGGGAAAAGACCTGCCGGCGGGCGGGCCGGAAACAGGCGCGAGGGGCGAAGCCACTGACCACCCCTCATGGCATCAGAGCGGCGCAAGGCGGCTGTCGATCCCTGCCCGGGCCTACGGCACCGACCAACGGCGCTCACGCCCGTGCGATCGACAGGGCATGTCAGGGCCTGCGACGTAACAGGATGATGAAGAAAAGCCCGCCGATGGCCGCGGTGGCGATGCCGATGGGCAGGTCCTGGGGGGCGATCAGGGTGCGTGCGCCCATGTCGACCCAGACCACGAATAGCGCACCGAGCACGACGCAGGCCGGCAGCAGGCGGCGATGCTCGGCGCCCACCAGCCAGCGGGCCACGTGGGGCAGCATCAGGCCGACGAAGCCGATCGCCCCGGACAGCGACACCAGCACGCCCGTGAGCAGGGCGCAGCCGACGAACACCTGGGCGCGCACCCGGCGGGTGTCGAAGCCGAGGCTGACGGCGGTCTGCTCCCCGCTCATCAGCGCATTGAGGGCGCGGGCCAGGCTGAGCAGCAAGAGGAAGCCGGCCAGCACACAAACGGCCGGCAGCCACAGCAGTGACCAGTGCGCCAGGCCCAGCCCGCCGAGCATCCAGAACATGACCGAGCTGGCGGCATGGGGATCGCCGGTGTAGAGCAGCAGGTTGGCCAGGGCCATGACCACGAAGGACACCGCTACCCCGGCCAGCAACAGCCGTTCGCTCTCCAGCCGGCCACGTCGGCTGGCCACCCCCAGCACCAGCAGCATGCTGCCCAGGGCGCCGATGAAGGCCGCCAGGGGCAGGCTCAAGGCACCGGCGAAGGGGCCAAGGAACAGCACCACCAGCACCGCGCCCAACACTGCACCGGAGCTGACCCCTAGCAGGTGCGGATCGGCCAGTGGGTTGCGCGTCACCGCCTGCAGGGCGCCGCCAACCAGGGCCAAGCCGGCGCCCACCAGCGCGCCGAGCACGACCCGTGGGGCGCGGATCTGCCAGACGATCTGCGCCTGTCCGCGGCTCCAGTCGCCGCCGTCGGCCAGGCCCAGTTGCTGCAGAACGATACCCAGCACCTTGGCCAGCGGCACCTGGGCAGCGCCGAAGCCCAGCGACAGCAGGCAGGAAAACACCAGCGCCGCCAGCAGTGCGACCAGCAACAGGCGATAGCCGGCAGGGCTACGCACCGGCATCAGCGCGGCGCCCCGGCGAACCGTTGCGGATGCAGCGCGGCGGCCAGGTGCTCGATGGCAACGGCGTTGTCCACCGAGGGCGTGACCTGCAGGTACGACAGCACCACGAAGCGCCGTTCGCGAATCGCCTTCACCTCGCCGAGGGCCGGGTGCTTAAGGAGGACGTCGCGCTTGTGCTGCCAGTGGGTGGGGCCGTAGTCGACGATGACGATCACCTCCGGGTCGCGTTCGACCAGGCTTTCCCAACTGACCTCGGTCCAGCTGGCGTTGACATCGGCCATCACATTCTCGCCACCGGCCGCCTCGATCAGCGCCTGGGGCATGCCCAGGCGGCCGGAGGTGGTCGGGCGGTCCTCGCCGCTGTCGTAGAGGAACACCCGGGGCTTGCGCTGCACCTCGCCAAGTTGGGCCGTCACCCGGGCGATGCGCTGGCGCAGTTGGCCGATCAAAGCCTGGGCCTGGGCGGGCACGGCGAAGATCCTGCCGAGGTTGTCCAGGTCCCGGTACAGGTCCTCCAGGCTGGCCTGGCGCTGGGGCATGATCCGCGAACAGGATTCGCTCAGCTCGTAGACCGGGATGCCGAAGGGCGCCAGCGTCTGTGGCGTGACCGGCCCGCCCACGTGCATGCCGTAACTCCAGCCGGCGAACAGGAAGTCGGCGTCCACGTCCAGCAGGTTTTCCAGCGATGGGTAACGTGCCGCCAGTTCCGGCAGGCCGGCCAGGGCCTGGCGCATCGACGGGTCGAGGTTCTTCCAGCCGCTGATGCCGCTGTAGCCGACCATGCGCTCGCGCAGCCCCAGGGCCAGGAGCATGCCGGTGAGGTTGACGTCGTGGCTGACCGCCCTCTGTGGCGGCTGGGTGAAGGTCACGTCGCGGTCGCAACTGTGCACGGTCAGGGGAAAGTCGCTGGCCAGAGCGGCGAGGGGCAGGGCGGTCAGCAGGGCCAGGCAGGTGACGAAGCGTTTCATGCGGGGCTGATCCAGGTGATGCGCGGGTGACAGGCGAGGGGATGACGATCGACCAGGGCGTGCACGCCGAACACCTGGGCCAGGCACTGTTCGGTCAGGACCTGCTGCGGCGTGCCATGGGCAACGATGCGGCCGGCCTCGATGACATACAGCCGGTCACAGAAGGCGGCGGCCAGGTTCAGGTCGTGGAAGCTCGCCAGCAGGCTCAGCCCGGTACCGCGCATGTGCTCGAGCAGGGCCAGTTGGTAGCGCGGATCGAGGTGGTTGGTCGGCTCGTCGAGGATCATCAGGCGCGGTTGCTGCACCCGTGCCCTGGCCAGCAGAACCCGCTGCTTTTCCCCGCCGGACAGGCTGGCGAAGCCCTGCTCGGCGCAGGCCAGCAGGCCCAGCTCGCGCAGGCAGGCATCGACCAGCGCCGCTTCGCTGTCGCCCTGGAACCAGCCCAGGTGCGGGGTACGGCCCATGGCGACGACATCGCGCACGCTCAGGCCGAAGTCCTCGGGAAACTCCTGCAGCATCACCGCGATGCGTTGTGCCACCCAGCGCGGCGGGCGCTGCCAGATGTCCTCGCCTTCTAGCGATACGCGGCCGCTGTCTGGCCGGGTGAAACGGTAGGCGCAGCGCAACAGGCTGGTCTTGCCGCTGCCGTTGGGGCCTATCAGGCCGACGAACTCGCCAGGGCCGACCTCAAGGTCGATGCCGTCGAGCAGCCGGCGTTCGCCGGGTGACGGTGACCAGTGCAGGCCTTCGATGCGCAGGGTAGGCAAAGACATGGGTGAGCGACCGTTGCGGGGTTGAGAAGACCCGACGGAGCGCACGCACGGAGCAATCGTGGGCACGAGGCTGCCCCAGGACCGGCCCGCGCCCGCCCACCGCGGGAGTTGCCAATTGCAGTTTCAGGCCGGTCTCCGGGCTTGCGAGGGGCGTGAGGCATTCACCTTCCCATGCCGGCGGCACAGTGGTGTGTCGAATGCATCGCTCGCTTACCGTTGCGGGGGCAGCGCCGGACTGGTCGCGCGAGGGCGAGGCACCGGCTTCCCGTTTAACCCCCCGCACGGCGGCGGGGGACACCTGAAACAGGGGCGCATCTGAGCATTTATGGCAGGGGGAGTCAACCGCAGTGGCAGGTGGGGGCCAGGCTTGCATCGCCATTGGGGACCGCTTTGCGGCCCCAAGCCCTCACGGCATTCAAGTCCGCTTGAGCACCAAGGTCAGGATGTCGTAGCTGGCCACCAGCTCACCCAGCTGGTTGCTCACCTCCACGTCCCAGGCCACCACGCCCTGGGGCTGGCCCAGCGGGCTGGACTTGCCCTGGTCGATCTTGCGCTTGCAGGTCAGGCGGGCCTGGATGGTGTCGCCGATGCCCACCGGGTTGATGAAGCGCAGGGTATCCAGGCCGTAGTTGGCCAGCACCGGCCCTTCGCCCGGCGACACGAACAGCCCTGCCGCCGCGGACAGCACGAAGTAGCCATGGGCGATGCGCTTGCCGAACTGCGAGGCCTTGGCGGCGATCTCGTCGAAGTGCATGTAGAAATGGTCGCCCGACAGGCAACCGAAGTTGACCAGGTCCGCCTCGGTCACGGTACGCCGGTGGGTGAACAGCGACTCGCCGATGCGCAGGTCGTCGAAATGACGGCGGAACGGATGCACTTCGCTCTCGATCACCTCGGCGCCACGCACGTACTCGCCGGTCACCGCCGTCAGCATGCTCGGCGAGCCTTGCACCGCCGCGCGCTGCAGGTAGTGCTTGACCGCCCGCAGGCCACCGAGCTCCTCGCCACCACCGGCCCGGCCGGGACCGCCGTGCTTGAGCTGTGGCAAGGGGGAGCCGTGGCCGGTGGATTCCTTGGCCGCCTCGCGGTCGAGCACCAGCAGGCGCCCATGCCAGGCGGCCGCCGCCGGGATGGCCTTGGCCGCCACCGCGCGATCGGCGGTGACCAGGGTCGCCACCAGGCTGCCCTTGCCACGGGCCGCCAGGGCCAGGGCTTCGTCCAGGTCGTCGTAGGCCATCAGCGTGCTCACCGGGCCGAAGGCCTCGATGTCGTGGGCGCCGCCTTCGGCATGGGGATCGCGGGCTTGCAGCAGGGTTGGGGCGAAGAACGCGCCCTCGGCCACACCCTCGCCGACCGGGGCGAAGCCGTCGCTCGCGCCGAATAATTGATCGCAGCTCTGGAGCAGGCTACGCACGCGCTCGCCAACATCACGCTGCTGGTCGTGGGAGGCCAGCGCACCCATGCGCACGCCTTCGACCGAAGGGTCGCCCACCACCACCTTGGCCAGGCGCTCGCGCAGGCGGGTGGCCACGGCGTCCAGGTGCCTGGCCGGGACGATGGCGCGGCGGATGGCGGTGCACTTCTGCCCGGCCTTGGTGGTCATCTCGCGCACCACCTCCTTGATGTACAGGTCGAACTCCTCGCTGTCGGGGCTGACGTCCGGGCCGAGGATGGCGCAGTTGAGCGAGTCGGCCTCGGCGGTGAATGGCACCGAGTGGCGCACCAGGTTCGGCGTTACCCGCAACTTGGCGGCGGTGTCGGCGGAGCCGGTGAAGGTCACCACGTCCTGGCCCTGCAGGCGCTCGAGCAAGTCGCCGGTGCTGCCGATCACCAGCTGCAGGCTGCCCGCCGGCAACAGGCCCGACTGGTTCATCAGGCGCACCACCGCCTCGGTCAGGTAGCTGGTCGAGGTCGCTGGCTTGACGATGCACGGCATGCCGGCGAGGAAGGTCGGGGCGAACTTCTCCAGCATCCCCCAGATCGGGAAGTTGAAGGCATTGATGTGCACCGCCACCCCGGCGCGCGGCACCAGGATATGGCTGCCAGCGAAATGCCCTTGCTTGCCCAGAGGGATGGCCGGGCCTTCGTGCACCAGGTTGCCCGAGGGCAGCTCGCGGCTGCCGATGCCGGCATAGGCGAACAACGTGGCATTGCCGCCTTCGATGTCGATCCAGCTGTCGGTACGGGTCGCGCCGCTGTGGTGGGAGAGGGCGTAGAGCTGCTCCTTGCGCTCGGCCAGGTACAGGGCCAGGGCCTTCAGACGGGCGGCACGCTGCTGGAAGTCCAGGGCCATCAGCGCGGTCAGGCCCTGGCGGCGGGCATGTTCGAGGGCTTCGGCGAAGTCCGGGCGCTCCTCGTGGCTGTAGGCCAGGACATGGCCGTCCAGGGCGCTGCGCAGGGCCTGGGCGCCGTGCTGGCCGATCCAGCGGCCGGCGATGAAGCTTTGCAGGGTTGGGGCGTCAGACATGCTGTTCTCCTGTTGAGGGGCGCTGTTACCACAGCGCCAGGGTGTAGCCGATGATCAGGCGGTTCTCGTCCACGGCATTGTTCAGGCCATTGCCGGAACGGAAGGTGACGTTGCGCCAGCGCAGGCTGACGTCCTTGAACGGCCCGCTCTGGATGACGTAGGTGATGTCGGTGTCGCGTTCGCGCTCGCGGCCGTTGCCCGAGGTCGGGGTCTGGGCATGGCGGCCGTCGGTGTAGCGGGTCATGAAGCTCAGGCCGGGGATGCCGAGGGCGACGAAGTCGTAGTCGTAGCGCAACTGCCAGGAGTCGATCCCGGCGCGGGTGAAGGTGTTGTAGGTGACCAGGTTGACGGTGTACGGGTCGCCGCCGTTGAGGAATGGGAAGGCACTGTCGCCGGACATCTGCTGCCAGGTGGCGGAGAACTTGTGGGCCCGCACGCCAAGGGTGAACAGGGCGTTGAAGTTACGGTTGTCGATGTTGCCGGCACGCTCGGCGCCGTCGCCACGGCTGTCGAAGTAGCGCAGGTCGGTGCGCAGGCTCACGCCTTCGGCCAGCGGCTGGGTGTGGACCAGGCCCAGGTACTGCTGGCGATAGATCTCGTCGAGCTTGGCGTAGTAGTAGCTCAGGCTGGTCTGCGGGGTGATCGCGTAGCTGCCGCCGGCGAAGTCGAAGTGGTCGCTGCTGGCCGCGCCGTAGCCGATGTCGTCGCGCCCGGAGGAATCGCGCAGGTTGGCCTTGGTCAGGCGCCCGGCGTTGACGGTCAGGCCGTCGAGTTCCTGGCTGGTCAGCAAGCCGCCCTGGAAGGTCGAGGCCAGCAGGCGGGTGTCGTTGTACACCACCACCGGCAGGATCGGCTGCAGGGTGCCCAGGCGCAGGGTGCTCTTCGACACCCGCAGCTTGCCGGTCAGGCCCAGTTCGCTGTAGTCGTCGACCGGTTCATGGCTGTTCGGGCCGAAGGGCAGCAGGCCGGTGTTGCGCCGATCGCGGCTGGCGTCGAGCTTGATGCCCAGCTGGCCGATGGCGTCCACGCCGACGCCAACTGGGCCATCGGTGAAGCCTGACTCGAGGCGTGCGGTGAAACCCTGGCCCCATTCCTCGGCCTTGGCCTGGGGCGCATTGTCCTGGCGGAAGTCGCGGTTGATGTAGTGGTTGCGCATCTCCAGCCGTGCCTGGCTGTCGCCGATGAAATCCGCCATGGCCGGCAGGGGCAGGACGAGGCTGGCCAACCAGGCGGCCGACTTGAAGCGAGTGTGGTTCATTGTTGTTGTACCCGACATTCGATGTTCAAGGATCAGTGCTTGCTGGCGCCGGCGGCGCCGATACCGGTCATGGAGCGGATGAACTGGGCCAGGTAGCGTCCGCGCTCCTGGTTGGCCCGTTCGGAGCCGTCGGTGACCGAGAACGCCCAGGCGCCGAGGAAGGCCAGGGTCATGGAGAACAGCGCCGGGTTGCTGTAGGGGAACAGCGCCTGTTCGTTGTGCAGTACGTTGACCCACACCGCCGGGCCCAGCACCACCAGGACGATCGCCGAGACCAGCCCGGCCATGCTGCCGCAGACCGCGCCACGGGTGGTCAGGCCCTTCCAGAACATCGAGAGCAGCAGCACCGGGAAGTTGACCGAGGCGGCGACGGCCAGTACCAGGCCGGAGAGGAAGGCGATGTTCTGCGACTCGAACACCAGGCCCAGGACGATGGCCAGCACGCCGATCACCAGGGTGGCGATCCGCGATACGCGCATCTCTTCCTGCTCGCTGGCCTGGCCCTTGCGCACCACGCAGGCGTACAGGTCGTGGGAGATCGCCGAGGCGCCGGACAGCGCCAGGCCTGCTACCACCGCCAGGATGGTGGCGAAGGCCACCGCCGAGATGAAACCGAGGAACAGGTTGCCGCCCACGGCCTGGGCCAGGTGCACCGCGACCATGTTGCCGCCGCCGATGATCGCGCCACTGGCGTCGCGGTAGGCCGGCTCGGTGCCGACCATGACGATGGCGCCGAAGCCGATGACGATCAGCAGCAGGTAGAAGTAGCCGATGAAGCCGGTGGCGTAGAACACGCTCTTGCGCGCTTCCTTGGCATCGCTGACGGTGAAGAAACGCATCAGGATGTGCGGCAGGCCGGCGGTACCGAACATCATGCCCAGGCCCAGGGAAATGGCGTCGATCGGGTTCGACAGCAGGGCGCCGGGGGCCATGATCGCCTGGCCCTTGGCATGCACGGCCACGGCGCTGGCGAACATTTGCTCGGTGCTGTAGCCGAAGTGGCGCAGCACCATGAAGGCCATGAAGGTGGTACCCGAGAGCAGCATGACGGCCTTGATGATCTGCACCCAGGTGGTGGCGAGCATGCCGCCGAAGGTGACGTACAGCACCATCAGCACGCCGACCAGGACCACCGCGTAGAGGTAGCTGATACCGAACAGCAGCTCGATCAGCTTGCCAGCGCCGACCATCTGCGCCACCAGGTACATCAGCGCCACGGCCAGGGTGCCGAAGGCCGAGGTCAGGCGTACCGGGGTCTGGGCCAGGCGGTAGGAGACCACGTCGGCGAAGGTGTACTTGCCCAGGTTGCGCAGGCGCTCGGCGATCAGGAACAGGATGATCGGCCAGCCGGCGAGTACGCCCAGGGCATACAGCAGGCCGTCGTAGCCGTTCATGAACATCATGGCCGAGATGCCCAGGAAGGAGGCGGCGCTGATCATGTCGCCGGCGATCGCCAGGCCGTTCTGCATGCCGCTCAGGCCGCCGCCGGCGGTGTAGAAGTCGCTGGCCGAACGGGTGCGCGCCGCGGCCCAGCGGGTCACCAGCAGGGTGAAGCAGACGAACACCATGAACATCGAGATGGCGGTCCAGTTCATGGCGCGCACTCCTGCTTGACCTTTTCGTTGAGCGGGTCGAGGACGTTGTTGGCGCGGTGCACGTAGAGGCCGGTGAGAAGGAAGGACAGCAGCACCATGAGCACGCCGACCAGCATGCCGACGCTGGTCACGCCGCCGGCGAGGGACTGGCCGAGCACGCCGGGGGCGAAGGCCACCAGCAGGACGAAGCCGTAGTAGGCCACCAGCATGGTCAGGGTCAGGCTGCCGTTGAGGCGGCGCTTGTGGCGTACCAGGTGCTGGAAGTCGGGGTGGTTGCTGATGCTTTCGATGCGTTCGGGGGTCATGGGAAGCGATCTCTCTGGTGTTGTAATTGTTCTTTCAGGTCACGCGGGTGTTGCGGGGTCGCCGGGGCCCATTCGCGGGCAAGCCCGCGAAGCAGGCGCCCCGGTATCAGAGCTGGTCGAAATCGAGTACCACCTTGTCGCTCACTGGGTAGGTCTGGCACGACAGCACGTACCCGGCCGCTACCTCGTAGTCCTCCAGCGCATGGTTGCTGTCCATCTCCACCTCGCCCTCGACCACCTTGCACTTGCAGGTCGAGCAGACCCCGGCTTTGCACGAGTAGGGCAGCTCGGCACCGATGGCATTGCCGGCCTCGAGGATGTTCTGGGTGTTGCGCGGCAGGTCGAACGTCAGGGCACGGCCATCGCTGATCACGGTGATGTGGCTCAGCGCCGAGTCCACCTGCCGGGCGGCCTCGCGCGCTTCGCGGCGGGCCTGGTTGCCGGTGGCGGCGAACAGCTCGAAATGGATGCGCTCCTTGGCCATGCCGTTGGCCTGCAGGCTCTCGCGCACGGTCTCGGTCATGGCCTGGGGGCCGCAGATGAAGGCAGCGTCCAGGGCGCGTACGTCGAGCCAGCGGGAAAACAGCTGGCCGCACTTGTCGGCGTCGATACGGCCGTTGTAGAGGTCGACGTCCTGTTGCTCGCGGCTGAACACGAAGATCAGGTTCAGGCGGTCGAGGTAGCGGTTCTTCAGGTCCTCGAGCTTGTCGCGAAACAGCGCCCCGGAGCTGGAACGGTTGCCGTAGAGCAGGGTGAAGCGGCTATTGGGCTCGCTGGCCAGGGTGGTGGCGATGATCGACAGGATCGGCGTGATGCCGCTGCCGGCCGCCACGCCCAAGTAGTGGCCGTGGCGCTCCGGGTCCAGCGGCACGAAGAAGCTGCCGCTCGGCGGCATCACTTCCAGTTGCTGGCCCGCCTTGAGCGCATCGTTGGCGAAGGCCGAGAAGCGCCCGCCCGGCACGCGCTTGACGGCCACACGCAATTCGCCGTCCTGCACCGCGCTGCAGATGGAGTAGGAGCGGCGCACTTCCTCGTCGTCCAACCGGGTGCGCATGACCAGGTACTGGCCCTGGGTGAAACGGAACTGCGCCTGCAGGTGCGCCGGCACGTCGAAGAGGATGGACACCGCGTCGCGGGTCTCGCTGCGCACTTGCTTGATGGTCAGGCTGTGAAACTGGCTCATGGCGTTCTCCACGGCTCAAATGCATTTGAAATAGTCGAAAGGCTCCAGGCACTCGCGGCAGCGGTACAGCGCCTTGCAGGCTGTGGAGCCGAACTGGCTGAGCAGCTCGGTGTGGGCGCTGCCGCACTGCGGGCAGCACACCTGGGGCGGTTGGCCGAGCAGGCTGCGCTTGCTGTGGCTGCCCTCGGGCGGGGCGATGCCATAGGCGCGCAGCCGTTCCCGGCCTTGGGGGCTGATCCAATCGGTGCTCCAGGCCGGGGTCAGGCGGCGTTCCAAGGCTGGCTCGGCGAAACCGGCCTGTTCCAGGGCCTGGCGTATGTCACCTTCGATCACCTCGGTCGCCGGGCAACCGGAGTAGGTCGGTGTCACCACCAGGTGCAGGTGTCCGGCGTGCCAGCCCAGGTCGCGGACGATGCCCAGGTCGACCACGCTGACCACCGGCACTTCCGGGTCCATCACCTGCTCCAGCACCTCCCAGGCCCGGGCCAGGTCGTCGTGCCGGGGCGCCCGGGCGCCGCGGTCGCTGGCGATCAGCTCACCAGGTCGCATCGGGATAGGCCCGCGGCAGGAACTGCATCTCGGCCAGCAGCAGGCCCAGGTGCTCGGTGTGCAGGCCCTTGCGCCCGTCCAGGTAGAAGTGGCTGGCGGCCTTGGGCAGCGGCAGCTCGACGCTGGCGAAGGTCGCGTTCACCTGCTTTAGCCAGGCGCTCCCGACCTGGGCCGGGTCGGCGGCGATACCGGCTTCGGCCAGGCGCGCTTCGGCATCGCTGCCGGCGACCAGTTCCACGGTGAAGCGCCACAAGGCCGGGATCGCCTCGAGCATGCGCTGGCGGCTTTCCTCGGTACCGCCTCCCAGGCGTTGCACCCATTCGCCGGAACGGCGCAGGTGGTAGGTGACTTCCTTGACCGCCTTGGCAGCGATGCCGGCGATGCGCTCGTCGCTGGAGCGGGCCAGGCCTTCGAGCATCGCCAGGTGCCAGGCGTCGTAGAAGAACTGCTTGGCCATGGTCACGGCGAAGTCGCCGTTGGGCTGCTCGACCAGCAACAGGTTGCGGTACGCCCGCTCGTCCCGGCGAAAAGCCAGGGCGTCGGCATCACGGCCGTCGTCGAGCAGCTCGGCGGCGTATTCCAGCCAGTTGCGCGCCTGGCCCACCAGGTCGAGGCCGACGTTCATCAGCGCCAGTTCTTCTTCCAGGGCCGGTGCCCGGCCACACCACTCGCACAGGCGCTGGCCCTGGACCAGGGCGCTGTCGCCGAGCAGCAGCAGGTATTGGATGAGGTCTTCTCTATGCATGGCTGGCCTCACATGTGTCCGACTTCTTCGGGCAGCTCGTAGAAGCTGGCGTGGCGATAGACCTTGTCGTCCGAGGGGGCGAACAGTGGGTCTTTCTCGTCGGGCGAGGAGGCGGTGATCAGCGCCGAGGGCACCACCCACAGGCTGACGCCCTCGCTGCGGCGGGTGTAGAGCTCGCGGGCGTTCTCGATGGCCATGGCGGCATCGGCGGCATGCACGCTGCCCACGTGCTTGTGGTTCAGGCCGTGCTTGCTGCGCACGAAGACTTCATAGAGGGTCCAGACAGACATGTTCGATTCTCCGCATCAATCGCCGCTTCAGGCGGCGTTCTTGTTCTGTTGCTTGCGTGCGTAGGCCACCGCGGCCTCGCGTACCCAGGCGCCGTCTTCGATGGCCTTGCGGCGGGTGGCCACGCGCTCCTGGTTGCAGGGGCCGTTGCCCTTGATGACTTCGTAGAACTCGTCCCACTGGATCTCGCCGAAGTCGTAGTGGCCGCGAGCCTCGTTCCACTTCAGGTGCGGGTCGGGCGCGGTGCAGCCGAGCAGCTCCAGTTGCGGCACGGTCTGGTCGATGAAGCGCTGGCGCAGTTCGTCGTTGGTCTGGCGCTTGATCTTCCAGGCCATGGACTGGGCGCTGTTGGGGGAATGCTCGTCGCTGGGGCCGAACATCATCAGTGCCGGCCACCACAGGCGGTTGATGGCGTCCTGGACCATGTCCTTCTGCGCCTGGGTGCCGTGGCGCATCATGGTCAGCAGCAGTTCGTAGCCCTGGCGCTGGTGGAAGCTCTCTTCCTTGCAGATGCGGATCATGGCGCGGGAGTAGGGGCCGTAGGAGGTGCGCTGCAGCACCACCTGGTTGACGATGGCGGCGCCATCGACCAGCCAACCCACCGCGCCCATGTCGGCCCAGCTCAGGGTCGGGTAGTTGAAGATGCTCGAATACTTGGCCTTGCCGCTGTGCAGCTTGGCGATCTCCTCGTCGCGGTCGGCGCCGAGGGTTTCCATGGCGCTGTACAGGTACAGGCCGTGACCGGCCTCGTCCTGGATCTTGGCCATCAATTGCAGCTTGCGCTTGAGGGTCGGGGCACGGGTGACCCAGTTGCCTTCGGGCAGCATGCCGACGATTTCCGAATGAGCGTGCTGGGAGATCTGCCGGATCAGCGTCTGGCGGTAGGCCTCGGGCATCCAGTTCTTGGCTTCGATCTTGATTTCCGCGTCGATCTTCTCCTGGAAGGCGCGCTCCTCGGGCGACATCTCTTCCAGCGACTTGACACGCTTTACACCGGTTTCCACTAGCTGTGCGTACATGTTCCGACTCCTGCCCTGGGGCTGGTTAAGGCATGAGTCATTTATAAGCGATACAAAACATAACATCAAACACATTTTGATGTATCGAATAAGATTTGTGTATCGCATTCCTAGGACTGCTTTGCAGCCCATTCGCGGCGGTCCGGCGTCCCGGCAAGCCCACCGCGCATGGCCCGGCAGGCTGCATCATCTACGATCAACTCGGTCCTTGTGGGAGCGGGCTTGCCCGCGAATCGGTCGCAAGGCCTGCGCAAAAAAAAAGCCCCGGACCAGGCCGGGGCGTAAAGAGGCAGCCGATGAGTCAGCTGGCCAACCGTTTGTCGTACACGTGGCAGGCCTTGCCCTCCGAGCGCCTGAGGGTGCCGCAGGGCTGCAGCACCACCTGGGTGCTGATGCCGATGTAGGTCTTGATCTGGCGGCTCAGCTCACTGGTCAACTGCTTGCGCTGCGCCTCGTCCAGTACCTGGCATTCACCGCGTAGCTCCACGTGCACCTCGACGCTGTCGAGGTTGCCATTACGATACAGATGAATCTCGTACAGCTCGGAAAGTTGTTTGATTTTCAGCACCTGCTCCTCGATCTGCGTCGGGAACACATTGACCCCGCGGATGATCAGCATGTCGTCGCTGCGCCCGGTGATCTTGCCGATGCGCCGCATCGGCCGCGCCGTGCCAGGCAGCAGGCGGGTCAGGTCGCGGGTGCGGTAGCGCACCATCGGCAGGGCTTCCTTGCTCAGCGAGGTGAACACCAGCTCGCCCAGTTGACCGTCCGGCAACACCTCGCCGGTCACCGGGTCGATGATCTCGGGGTAGAAATGGTCTTCCCAGATGGTCGGGCCATCCTTGGTCTCGAGGCACTCCATGGCCACGCCAGGCCCCATGATTTCCGACAGGCCGTAGATGTCCAGGGCGTCGATCCCCAGGCGCTGCTCGATGGAGCGGCGCAGTTCGTCGGTCCAGGGCTCGGCACCGAAGATGCCCAGGCGCAGCTTGAGGTCGTGCGGATCGATGCCCTGGCGTTCGATCTCGTCGGCCAGGTTGAGCATGTATGACGGCGTGACCATGATGATGTCGGGCTGGAAGTCGCGGATCAGTTGCACCTGCTTCTCGGTCTGGCCGCCGGACATGGGGATCACCGTGCACCCCAGGCGTTCGGCGCCGTAGTGGGCGCCCAGGCCGCCGGTGAACAGGCCGTAGCCATAGGAGACATGCACCTTGTCGCCCTTGCGCCCGCCGGCGGCACGGATCGAACGGGCGACCACGTTGGCCCAGGTGTCGATGTCGTTCTGGGTGTAGCCGACCACCGTCGGCTTGCCGGTGGTGCCGCTGGAGGCGTGCAGGCGCACGACCTGCTCCTGGGGCACGGCGAACATGCCGTAGGGGTAGTTGTCGCGCAGATCGTTCTTGCCGGTGAAGGGGAATTTCGCCAGGTCGTCGAGCGTCTTCAGGTCGTCGGGGTGGGCGCCGCACGCGTCGAAGCGCTCGCGGTACAGTGGCACATGCGCGTAGGCGTGCTTCAGGCTCCAGCGCAGGCGCTCCAGCTGGTGCTGGCGCAGCGCGTCGAGGCTTGCGGTTTCCATCGGGTCAAGCAGGGCGCGTTCGGCATCGTGGTACATGTTCATGGCTTCACTCGAGTTGTTCTTGTACGCCGCCCAGGGGCGGTGAGTGTCATGGAAGGCAGCATACTGCCCTTGTCGTGTTCGGTCTCAGGCCATTGGTCAGAGGCGCTCCAGGACCAGGGCGATACCCTGGCCGACGCCGATGCACATGGTGCACAGGGCATAGCGCCCGCCACGCTCCTCCAGTTCGTGCAAGGCGGTGGTGACCAGGCGGGCACCGCTCATGCCCAGCGGGTGGCCCAGGGCGATGGCGCCGCCGTTGGGGTTGACGCGTGCATCGTCGTCCGCCAGGCCCAGCTCGCGTAGGACCGCCAGCCCTTGGGCGGCGAACGCTTCGTTGAGCTCGATGACGTCCATGTCGGCCAGCGACAGGCCGGTCAGCGCCAATACCTTGCGCGTCGCCGGTGCCGGGCCGATGCCCATGATCCGTGGCTCGACGCCCGCCACCGCCATGCCGACGATCCGCCCGCGGGCCTTCAGACCATGGCGCCGGGCTGCCGCGCTGCTGGCCAGCAACAGGGCGCAGGCGCCGTCGTTGATCCCCGAGGCATTGCCGGCGGTGACGCTGCCGCCTTCGCGAAACGGCGTGCCCAGGCGCGCCAATTGTTCAAGGGTGGTGTCGCCACGCGGGTGCTCGTCCTGCTCCACGCACCTGGCCGGGCCTTTGCGCTGGGGGATCTGCACCGCCACGATCTCCCGTGCCAGGCGCCCACGGGCCTGGGCCGCGGCGGCCTTCTGCTGGCTGCGCAGGGCGAAGGCGTCCTGGTCCTGGCGCGAGATGCCAAACTGCTCGGCAACGTTCTCGGCGGTCTCGGGCATCGAGTCGATGCCGTACTGCGCTTGCATCCGCGTGTTGACGAAGCGCCAGCCGATGGTGGTGTCGTACAGCTCGGCAGTGCGCCCGAACGCCTGCTCGGCCTTGCCCATGACGAACGGCGCGCGGGACATGGATTCCACGCCGCCGGCCAGCATCAGCCCGGCTTCGCCGCAGCGCAGGGCGCGGGCGGCGCTGCCGATGGCGTCGAGCCCGGAACCGCACAGGCGGTTGAGGGTGGTGCCCGGCACCTCGGTCGGCAGGCCGGCGAGCAGGGCGGCCATGCGGGCCACGTTGCGGTTGTCTTCGCCGGCCTGGTTGGCGCAGCCGAGGATCACGTCGTCGATGGCGCGCCAGTCCAACTCGGGGTGGCGCTCGATCAGGGCCTTGATCGGCACCGCCGCCAGGTCGTCGGCACGCACCGCGCTCAGGGCGCCGCCATAACGGCCGATCGGCGTGCGCACGGCGTCGATGATCAAGGCATCGCAGAGGGTAGGTTCAGTCATCTTGCGTCTCCTGCGCCAGCACCGTGCCGCGCACTTTGTAGGATTTACCGTGGAACAGGGCCACCAGCTCGCCGCGCTGGTTCTCCACCCGCACGTCGTACAGGCCGGTACGGCCCTTGCGGCTGAGTTCGCTGGCAGTGGCGGTCAACTGGTCGTCGCGCAATGCCGGCGCCAGGTAGTCGATGCTGCACCCCAGGGCCACGGTGGCCTCGTCGTATGAATTGCAGGCGAAAGCGAAGGCCGAGTCGGCCAAGGCGAACAGGTAGCCGCCGTGGCAGGTGCCGTGGCCCTGGATCATGTCGGCGCGCACCGGCATGCCCAGGCGGGCACGGCCGGGGCCGATCTCCAGCAGGCGAATGCCCATGGCCTGGGTCGCCTGGTCGCGGGAGAACATGGCATCGGCGCAGGCCTGGGCCAGTTCCTCGGGGGTACGGTGCGGGTCAGCCATGCAGGCGGCCTCCTTCGGCGTGGATGCGACGCAGCAGCAGAGAAGGGCGGTAGCGGGTCTCGCCGTAGCTGTGCTGCAGGTGTTCGAGCACCTTCAGGGTGTAGCCGACGCCGAGCTGATCGGCCCAGGCCAGCGGCCCCTGGGGATAGTTGACCCCGGCGCACATGGCCAGGTCGATGTCGCCCGGCGTGCCGACGCCCTGCAACATGGCGTCGGCGGCCTCGTTGGCCAGGCAGGCCACGGTACGCAGCACCACCAGGCCGGGCAGGTCGGCGACAGCGGTCACCTGCAGGCCCGCCTGGCGTAGCAGGGCCACTGCTTGGTCGCGGGCCTGGGCGGTGGTGTCGGCGGACCAACTGATGGCGATGCGCGAGGCGCTGGCGTAGTCCAGGGCCAGGTCGAGCAGCACCAGGTTGCGCAGGCCGTCCTCCCGGGCACGCTGGCTGGCCAGGCGGCCATCGGACAGCGCCAGGGTGGCGTCGCCGACCCGCAGCAGTCCGCTGCCGGCCCGCTCGGTCACACCGATGCCGCTGGCCCGCAGGCGTGGCAGCAGCGCGTGCAAGGGGCCGGGCTGGCCCTCGACCACGCAGCGTTCGACACGGGCCTGGCTGTGCAGCTCGGCTGCCTGCGGGCGTTCGGCACCCGCGGCGTAGTCGTAGAAGCCCTGGCCGCTCTTGCGGCCGAGGCGTCCGGCGTCAACCAGCTCCTTTTGCACCAGCGAAGGCTGGAAGCGGAAATCGCCGTGGAAAGCATCGAAGACCGAGCAGGTGACGGCATAGTTGACGTCGTGGCCGATCAGGTCGGTGAGCTCGAAGGCGCCCATGCGAAAACCACCGGCCTCGCGCAACAGGGCGTCGAGGCTGGCGCAGTCGGCGGCACCTTCCTGCAGCAGGCGCAGGCTTTCGGCGTAGAACGGCCGCGCCACGCGGTTGACGATGAACCCGGGCGTGGAGCGGGTATGCACGGGCTGCTTACCCCAGGCCTTGGCCGTGTCGTACAGGGTGGCGGCCAGGGTCGGGTCGGTGGCCAGGCCCGAGACGATCTCCACCAGGGCCATCAAGGGGGCGGGGTTGAAGAAGTGCATGCCGATCACCCGCTGTGGCCGGCGCAGGCCGGCGGCCAGGCTGGTGATCGACAACGACGAGGTATTGCTGGCCAGGATGCAATCTACGGTGCACAGCGCTTCGAGCTGGCGCAACAGGTCCTGCTTGACCTGCAGGTTCTCGACGATCGCCTCGATCACCAGGTGTGCCTCGCCCAGTACATCGAGGGTTTCGACCGGCTGCAGGCGGGCCGTGATCGCCTCGCGCGCGCTGGCATCGAGCCGGCCTTTTTCCACCAGGCGGCCGAGCTGGCGATCGATGCCTTGCACGGCTTGGCTCGCGGCGCCGGGGCGATTGTCATACAGCATGACCGGGTGACCGGCCTGGGCAGCGACCTGGGCGATGCCGGCACCCATGGCGCCGGCGCCGATCACGGCCACCTGGGCATTGCTAGGGAGGGCGGCCATGGTCAGCACCCCTTGAACGCGGGGGCGCGCTTGTCCATGAAGGCGCTGACGCCTTCGCGGTAGTCTGCGCTGCGCCCGGCCAGGCGTTGCAGGTCGCGCTCCAGCTCCAGTTGTTCGTCGAAACGATTATCGAAGCTGGCATTGAGGCCACGTTTGATGAGTGCCAGGCCGTAGGTCGGTTGGGTCGCCAGGTGGCGTGCGAGTTTGAGTGCCTCGTCGCGCAGGTCGGTATCGTCCACCACGCGGTGGATCAGCCCCCATTGCTCGGCCTGCTCGGCGCTCAAGCGCTCGCCGAGCATGGCCAGGGCCTTGGCCCGTGCCATACCGACCAGCCGTGGCAATAACCAGGTTCCGCCGGAGTCCGGGACCAGGCCGATCTTGCAGAATGCCTGGATGAAGCTGGCCGAACGCGCGGCAAGCACCAGGTCGCAGGCCAGCGGGAGGTTCGCCCCGGCGCCGGCGGCCACGCCGTTGACCGCGCAGATTACCGGCAGCGGCAGGTCGCGCAGGGTGCGCACCAGGGGGTTGTAGAACCGTTCGATGGACTCGCCCAGGTCGGGCATCTGCGCACCGGGTGCCACGTTGCGGTCGGACAGGTCCTGGCCGGCGCAGAAGCCACGGCCTTCGCCGGTCAGCAGCAGGACCCGGGCCTGTTCGCTCTGGCGTACCTGCTTGAGCGCCTCGCGCACCTCCAGGTGCATCTGGGTATTGAAGCTGTTCAGCTGCTCCGGCCGATTCAGCGAGAGGAGGGCGACGCCGTCCTCGATGGAAAACAGGATGTGCTCGAAAGTCATGACAGACTCGCTCCGTCAGTCGGTGGGAATAGGTGGATCAATGCCCCTGGAAGTGGGCCGGGCGTTTTTCCTGGAAGGCGCGAATGCCTTCGTCGCGGTCGGCGGTGCCGGCCAGCAGGGTGAAGGCGTGGCGTTCGAAGCGCAGGCCCGTGGCCAGGTCGGTGTCCTGGGCCTTGAGCAGGGCCTCCTTGGCCAGGCGCACCGCCAGTGGCGCCTGGCGGGCGATGGTGCGGGCCACCTGCAGGGCGCGCTCGACCGCCAGTTCCGGCTGGGTGACCTCGCTGACCAGGCCGGCCTGCAGGGCATGGCGGGCTGTGATGGCCTCGCCGCCGAGCACCATCTGCATGGCCAGCGGCTTGCCGACTGCGCGCAGCAGGCGTTGGGTGCCGCCGGCACCGGGGATGATGCCGAGGTTGATCTCGGGTTGGCCGAAGCGGGCATCCTCGCCGGCGATGACGATGTCGGCGCACATGACCAGCTCGCAGCCGCCGCCGAGGGCGAAGCCGTTCACGGCGGCGACCAGGGGTTTGGGAAACGCGGCGATGCGCTGCCAGTGGGCCACGCGGGGGTCGTTGAGGATGCCGACCAGGTCACGCTCGGCCATCTCGCGGATATCTGCGCCGGCGGCGAAGGCCTTGCGGCTGCCAGTGAGCACCACGGCGCGAGTCTCGGCGTCGCGCTCGGCCTCGTCCAACGTTGCCGCAAGTTCGGCCAGCAGCTCGGTGCAGAGGGCGTTGAGGGCTTCCGGCCGTTGCAAGGTGATGAGGCGGACGCCGTCCTCGGGCGCCTGTACAACGAGGTAACGAGGCATGCTGGGTTCCTCAAGCTGCACGCACGGCACTGTCATGGCCGGCATATCTTGGAATTGTCTGCAGGGGCAGGGGGCTTGGCGCCGGTCATGCCCAGGTGCGATCCAGTATATGCCTATTGCGATACAAAACATCAACATCAAAATTGAATTTATGTGTCTATTCTGTTTCTTTGCCTGAGGTTTTCCTGCTGAAAAACTACCTATTTTTTGTATTTTAGTGGGCTTTTTCTGCTTTATTATTCATTTTTTGGAATATTTTCTAGTCCCCAAGAAAGCGATACAGAATGATTGGCAATTGACGATCGTGATCATCGTGATACATGATTTGCTCAGTTCCTGAATCACTTTGGAGATGCGACATGCCCTGCTACCGCCTGGACGGCCTGACTCCCGTGGTCCACCCAAGCGCCTACGTGCATCCGAGCGCGGTACTGATTGGCGACGTGATCGTCGGTCCTCGCTGCTATGTAGGGCCGCTGGCCTCCTTGCGCGGAGATTTCGGGCGCATCGTCCTGGAAGCGGGTGCGAACCTTCAGGACACGTGCGTGATGCACGGCTTCCCGGGTGGTGACACGGTGGTCGAGCGCAACGGCCATGTCGGCCATGGGGCGGTCCTGCATGGTTGCCGGGTGGGCGAGGATGCCCTGGTCGGCATGAATGCCGTGGTCATGGATGGCGCGCACATCGCGCCACGCTGCATCGTCGCGGCCACGGCGTTCGTCAAGGCGGGTTTCATGTGTGCCGAGCAAAGCCTGGTGGTCGGATCGCCCGCCGTGGTCAAACGCCCACTCACGGAGCAGGAGGTCGCCTGGAAGCAACGCGGCACGGCCGAGTACCAGGCCCTGGCCCAACGCTGCATGACGGCGCTGGTGGAATGCCCGCCGCTGGCCGAGGTCGAACCGGCGCGCCCGCGCATGGGCGACTCGGGCTTCAGGCCCAAGGGGGAGGCGGGCGCATGAATGTCGCACTGCGCCGCAATGGCCAGGCCGCCCGGCGTACAGGTATAGTCGGGGCTTTGTCCGCTTCCAGTGCCGTCATGAGCAGCCTTGCACCCTTGAACAACCTGATCACCCGTTTCCAGGAGCAGACGCCGATCCGCGCCAGCTCGCTGATCATCACCCTGTACGGCGATGCCATCGAGCCCCATGGCGGTACCGTCTGGCTGGGCAGCCTGATCAACCTGCTCGAGCCGATCGGTATCAACGAGCGGCTGATCCGTACCTCGATCTTCCGCCTGACCAAGGAAGGCTGGCTGACCGCCGAGAAGGTCGGGCGGCGCAGCTACTACAGCCTGACCGGTACCGGCCGCCGGCGCTTCGAGAAGGCCTTCAAGCGGGTCTACAGCGCCAGCTTGCCGGCCTGGGACGGGGCCTGGACGCTGGTCCTGCTGTCGCAGCTGGATGCCGCCCGGCGCAAGGCGGTACGCGAAGAGCTGGAGTGGCAGGGCTTTGGCGTCATCGCCCCGAACGTGCTGGGCTGTCCACGCGCCGATCGCGCGGATCTTGCCGCCACCCTGCGCGAGCTGGATGCCAGCGACGACAGCATCATCTTCGAGACCCATGCCCAGGAAGTGCTGGCCTCCAAGGCCATGCGCGCCCAGGTTCGCGAAAGCTGGCGGATCGAGGAGCTGGGGCAGCACTACAGCGAGTTCATCCGCCTGTTCCGCCCGCTGTGGCAGGCCATGAAGGAACAGGAGGCGCCGAGCGCCCAGGACTGTTTCCTGGCCCGGACCTTGTTGATCCATGAATATCGCAAGTTGCTGCTGCGCGATCCGCAACTGCCGGAGGAACTGCTGCCCGGTGATTGGGAGGGCAGGGCCGCGCGGCAGTTGTGTCGCAACCTTTACCGGCTGGTGTATGCCGGGGCCGAGGCCCTGTTGGGCGAGGCGCTGGAGACGGCGGATGGGCCATTGCCCGATGCCAGTGAGAGCTTCTATCGGCGGTTTGGTGGGTTGGCCTGAGTCAGCGGTGCTACGGTCAGCGCCACCCATCACAGCTCGACGACCAAAGGATCATTACGCCTGAATCAGGAAACGCTATCATCCTGCCATTAGCTCAGGAGGAGCCCCCTTGGCCGGCCAACTCCGGCACTCCCTTGGGCATCACAATAAGGAAGGTTGCGCATGGACGACATCGTTCAGCCCCTCACGGCACAAGAAGAACTCCCGCCTAAAGAAGTTAAGATCTTGGTCACCTTAGTGGCTAAGCTGAACCTTGCGGACTTCCAGAACGCCATCCCTGTGATCCGAGAGCTTCGAATCTCGAACGAGACCGATGATCGCTTCGTCAATGCGACGCTCACGCTGTCTTCGGAGCCTGAAGTGTTCAAATCCAAGGTCTGGCGCATCGACGAAATCGCAGCTGACAGTTTTCGAGTCATACCGGGACTTGATCTTGTCCTGGACGGCCCCTTGCTCAGTCGCCTCACAGAGGCGGAGCTATCCACTTTTACCTTCGTCCTTGAGGCCGATGACAAGGCGTCCGAGAGTGGTCGGAAGGAGGTCGCTCGTCTGGAGCAGGTCGTAGACCTTCTGCCGCGTAACCAGTGGGGAGGGCTTCGTCATATTCCGGATATGACAGCCGCATTCGTACAGCCCAATGACCCAGCGGTTGATCGGTTGTTGAAGCAGACGGCTGAGTTGCTACGTCTCAGTGAGAAGTCGTCATCGCTGGATGGGTACGAGGGCGGTGCGAAGCGTGCCTGGCAACTGGCGTCAGCGGTTTGGGGGGCTGTGGCGCGCATGAAGCTTGATTACGCTTTGCCGCCGGCTAGCTTCGAGCAGGCAGGGCAGAAGGTGCGCAGCCCCAGTCAGATCGCTGACACCGGTTTAGCGACCTGTATGGATCTCACCCTGCTTTTCTGTGCTGCTCTTGAGCAAATTGGTCTCAACCCCGTGATCGTCTTCACCCGAGGGCACGCTTTTGCTGGTTTGTGGATGAAGCCAGAAGAGTTCACGACTACGCTGGTCGATGATGTGACGGCGGTGCGTAAACGGGTGAAGTTGCGGGAGCTCGTGCTATTCGAAACTACGCTCATTACTCAGAATCTAGCCCCGTCCTTCTCTTACGCTGTCGAACGAGGTGCGAAGCAGATTGCCGAAGACGCGGACAGCGACTTTGAGATGCTGCTAGACATCCGCCGGGCCCGCCTACAGCGGATCAAACCGCTGGCGAGCTCCGAGGCTCAGATTGCACGTGTCGCTTCGGAGGTGTTGGACGAAGCTCCACCGCTCCTGGTTGAAGAGGGGGCGGACATTCCGGATGAAGTGCACGAGGTGGTGGTCGAAGACCTTTCCAAGCTTGATCCTGCTGACCGTCTAGGTCGGTGGCAGCGTAAGCTGTTGGATCTCTCCCTTCGGAATAACCTGCTCAACTTCAAGACGGGCAAGCGAGCGCTGAAACTTGAGTCGCCCGACCCGGGCGCGCTTGAGGATATTCTGGCTAGCGGACAGTCGCTGAAGCTGCTGACCCGGCCTGACCTCATGGACGGTGCCGATCCGCGGGAGCGCGCGCTCTACGAACAGCGCGAGCGGGAGGATGTTCGTCGCCGCCATGCCGAGGATGCGCTCAAGCGCAGAGAGGTGTTCGTCGCGCTGGCGTCCAATGAGATGGATGTGCGACTCACAGAACTCTATCGAGGTGCTCGTACAGCCCTTCAGGAAGGTGGCTCCAACACGCTGTTCCTGGCCATCGGTTTCCTGAGTTGGACGCGTGAAGACAGGGCAGGGCAGAAGTACAAGGCGCCATTGGTTTTGGTTCCGGTCACGTTGGAGCGCAAGAGCGCTCGTTCCGGATTCACCATGGTGCTCCACGATGATGAGCCGCGCTTCAACCCGACCCTGATCGAGATGCTTCGGCAAGACTTTGAGCTTGGCTTAGGTTCGTTGGAGCACGAGCTGCCTCGAGACGACTCGGGCCTGGATATTGCTGGCATTTGGAACAAAGTCGGCCATGCCATCAAGGACATCCCAGGTTGGGAATTGAGCGAAGACGTCGTGCTGTCGATGTTCTCGTTTGCCAAATACCTCATGTGGAAGGATTTGGCCGAGAACGCTGAGCACCTGCGGCAAAGTCCTGTAGTTCAGCACCTCCTAGATACCCCGCGCGATTCGTTCGTCTCCGATACGCCGTTCCCGGAGGCTGATTCGCTGGATCGCGATTACGGCCCGACAGACGTCTTCTGCCCACTGCCGTCTGACTCATCCCAGTTGGCTGCAGTGATGGCCGCAGCCAAAGGCAAAGACTTTGTGCTGATCGGCCCACCAGGTACCGGTAAGAGCCAGACCATCTCCAACATGATTGCTCAGTCGATTGCCCAGGGCCGTCGTGTGCTGTTTGTCTCGGAGAAGATCGCCGCGTTGGATGTGGTGTATCGCCGTCTGCGTGAGATTGGTCTGGGAGAGTTCTGTCTGGAGCTTCACTCGAGCAAGGCTCGGAAAACTGATGTCCTGGCCCAACTGCAATCCGCTTGGGAGGCGAAAGGGCAGGTCGATTCCGCAGCATGGGAGGTCGAGGCACAGCGCCTCGCAACGCTGCGTGACAGTCTGAACATTTACGTCGAGCGCCTGCATCGTCGGCACCGGAACGGTTACACCATCTACGATGCGATCGGCACGGTGACATCGGGTGCAGACGAGCCTGTCGCACCTCTGGCGTGGGCATCGCCTGATACGCACGACCCAAAAGCAATGCTTGAGCTTCGTGAATTGGGTGACCGGCTTGAAGTAAATGCTCAAGCTGTTGGGTACAGCCAGCTTGTCGACAATGCGTTGGTCGCTGTTGGCCAGGCCGAATGGTCGCCTCACTGGCAGCAACAGTTCGTTCAGGTCGCTCGTGATGTGCTGTCTGCTGTGCAGGATGTGCAGCGTGCTGCTGATCGTTTCGTAGAGTTGTCTGGACTTCCGGCTACGGAGTACACCTCAACAGCTCTGGAGGGGCTGTCTGTCCTTTCCCTAGCGCTGCCTGCCGCTGCCGGCCAAGATTGGCGGTTCGCGCTACGCCCTGATGCTCGGTCAATTGCCCAGCGGCTGAACGATGGTTGTGCATGGGTCGAACAGCATCGTGATCTCAACAGCAAGCTGTCTGCCCCATGGCCATCGCGTGTGGTGGCGGAAGCGAAGCAAGGTATCGAACTGCTGCAGCAGCGTCGGGCTACATTTGCCGAGCTCGGCCCAGCTTGGCCAGAAAGCGTCACGGATACCCTTGCTCATGCCGTGTCGCTGATGGGCCAAATTGCAGATCACAAGCAGCAGCTCAGTGCGACCTACAGCGATGCGATAGAGTCTCTCGACGTCGACCTATTGCTGCGTGAGTGGAAGGAAGCAGAGGAGTCGTTCTGGCCAAAGTCGTGGTTCGGTAAGCGCCGAATCGCAGCGCTATTGGCCCCGTCCCAGACAGCACAAGGTGAAGCGGATCATGGTAAAGATTTGGCGACCTGGGTTGAAATTCGCTCTGTGCGTCGCGTTATTGATGAATTGGAGCCCGGACATGAGTGTGTTGCGGTTTGGCAAGGCTCGAAATCTGAGGCCGAGCAGCTGACGACGGCGATCAAGCTTCAGGAAGCCATTAGGCTTCAAAAGGCTGATTCGGACTGGATTGATGACGGATTCCAATTGGTTGAGCAGGGGCGGCTTGGGGACGTGTTGACGGAGGAGCTCCGGCGGCTTCGCACCCTGACTCGTCTTGATACCGAGATGGCCCAGTTGTCCGATCTTGGCTCTAGCACCCATCAGCTCTGGAGCGGTCTGAGTACAAACATCGATCACCTGGCTGCAGCGCTGCGTTTCCAGGCAGAGCGTCGGGATATCGAAGAGCGTGGTCGGCTCGTTGACGAGCACCCAGAGGTAGAAGAAGGCCGTTGTGGGATGTCGCTGAAGCTTGACTTTGAGCTCCTCAAGCAACGGGCAGCGATTGAACGGGATCTGGCGGATCTAACTGACTTGCGAGAGTTGGTACCCATCTGGAGCGACCTGAAGACCAAGCTTGAGGTAGCACGTCAGGCTGTTGCATTCCACAGTCAGGTAGCGACGGCTGTGGCAAAACTGGCGCTTAACCCGGAGCAAATTTCTGCCTATAAAGCGCCTCTCCAGACGCTGCTGGGTGATGGCAACGCTTTGCTGGAACAGGAAGGGGCTATAGCACTCGCAGGTGTAGCTTTACGCGAGGGGATTGAACTGTTGCTGGAGCGGTCGACGCACCTCACTTCGATCGGCCACTTCACCGAAACCGGTATCGACGAAGCTGCTCACCTGTCGCTGAATGACCTAAGAAAGAACTGTGAGACCGTAGTTTCTTCTGAGTCGCGACTTAAGGCATGGTGCGCGTGGCGTAAGGTTCGTGATGAGGCGTTCGCGGTTGGCTTGGCTCCAATTGTCCAGTCCATGGAAAGCGGTGCGATCACCTCTGGAAAAGTGAGTCGCGTTCTTGAGGTTAACTACGCTCGTTGGTGGTTGAACACCACCGTCGACAACGAGGAAGTAATCCGCACATTTGTCAGCGTCGAGCACGAGCAGCGCATACGTGACTTTCGTGCGCTCGATGATAAATTCACCGAGCTCACGAAGGACTGGCTCCGTGCCCGGTTGTGTGCTGACCTGCCAAGCCAAGACAGCGTAAGTCGTTCATCGGAGTGGGGACTGCTGCGCCATGAAATGGGCAAGAAGACCAAGCACATCCCCTTGCGTGAGCTGATGACACGAGCACCGGAGGCACTCACGAAACTCACACCGTGCTTGCTGATGAGCCCTCTGTCGATTGCCCAGTATCTGCCGCCTGCCTCGACCCCGTTCGACTTGGTCATCTTCGATGAAGCCTCGCAGATTCCTGTATGGGACGCAATCGGGGCGATGGCCCGAGGAAAGCAGGTTGTGATGGTGGGTGATCCGAAACAGCTTCCGCCAACTTCGTTCTTCGATCGGGCTGAATCCACTGCCGATGACGAGGATGTCGAGGCGGATCTCGAGAGCATCCTGGATGAATGCATTAGCGCTAACTTGCCGATGCGTAATCTGAATTGGCACTACCGTAGCCGCCACGAGAGTCTGATTGCATTCTCGAACCAGCGATACTATGGGTCGAAGCTGGTGACCTTCCCGTCGCCGTTCACAGCTGATAAGGCTGTGCGCCTGTGTCCGGTAGCAGGTATCTACGACAAAGGCGGTTCTCGCACCAACCTGATCGAAGCGAGAGCCCTGGTGGCGGATCTTGTGGCGCGCCTTCAGTCGCCGGCTTTCCGTGAGAGCCGGCGCACCGTGGGTGTCGTGACATTCAATGGTGAGCAGCAGAAGCTCATTATGGACATGCTGGATGAGGCATGCCGAAAGGATCCGTCGCTCGACAGCTACTTCTCCGAGTCGGAACTCGAGCCTGTATTCGTCAAGAACCTGGAAAGTGTTCAAGGTGATGAGCGGGACATCATCTACTTCTCGACCACCTACGGGAAGGATGCCGCCGGTATGATGTCGATGAACTTTGGCCCAATGAACCGTCCTGGTGGCGAGCGTCGACTCAACGTCGCTGTTACTCGTGCCCGTCAGGAGCTCGTGCTGTTCTCGACGCTGCGCCCCGAGCACATTGATCTTGCCCGCACGCAAGCCGTCGGGGTGCGCGACCTGAAGCACTTCTTAGAATTTGCAGAACGTGGGCCGCAGGCCTTGGCAGAAGCGAATTTCGGTAGCCTGGGTGGTTTCGATAGCCCGTTTGAAGAAGCGGTGGCTGCTGCCTTGGCCAAAAAAGGCTGGCAGATCCAGACCCAGATTGGCGTGTCGTCGTTCCGAGTAGACTTGGGCGTTGTTCACCCTGATGCACCGGGGCGATTCCTTGCCGGTGTGGAATGCGATGGGGCTACTTATCATCGCAGTGCTACCGCGCGAGATCGAGACAAGCTGCGGGAGTTTGTGCTGCGTGGGCTTGGTTGGGAGATCGTTCGGATCTGGTCGACTGATTGGTGGGTGGATGCAGTAGGGACAGCGGAGAAGGTACATTCTCGTCTGACTGAGCTTCTTACTAACTCCAGAGCCAAGCAGGCAGCCATCGAGGCTGCTCACGAGGCTGAGCGCCTCAAAGTCGATGGTGCGACGGCCGAAGTCATCAACGTTGTCGATGAGGTCACCACAATCACGGCAGGATCTAATCCTGCTGGGGTCAATGATCCTGCAGGTTCGTTGCCAGAGCTTAAGTATGCCAGAGCGACGACGGTTTCTACGGTGGAGGAGGTCGTCTCCTTTACCAAGGCTGTTGAGCAACTGATTTATCGAGAAGCAGATCCTAGCCAAGCGGTAGAAATCGTTGATCCCGAGCAGTTCTTTGACCCGAGCTATACCGCAACCTTAGAGCGCATGATCGATCATGTGGTTACAGAGGAAGGACCCGTCTTGGATACCGCTCTCGCAAGACGCATTGCTCGGGCGCACGGCTGGGTTCGTACGGGGTCTAGGATCCGTGACCGCGTAGAGCAGATCGCACGTTCAAAGTACCGGACTCACGAAGAGGAACAGACCGGAATCTTCTTCTGGCCACCTCACATCGAATCCGATGGGAATGTTGTTTTCCGCCGACCCGGTGATGACGATAACGTAAGAGGGCTGGCCGAAATTTGCCTACCTGAGCTCAGTGCATTGGTGGCGGAGCTCGCGGAGCGAGGCTATGAAGGTGAAGCATTGATTTATGCGGTGGCCAAGGAGGCGGGCGTGGGCAAGTTAGCGCACGCGGGGCGTCAGCGGATCGAGAGAGCGATCAAGCGTTCGTAGCATGCGAAAAGGGGTGCCACTCGCGCACCCCTCTCGTAAGGGCCTGATCATCTTAGGCTTTGTATGAAAAGTACTGTCGTAGACACCGCCGCCAGCAGGCCAATGTGACCATGGCGGCATAGCTTTTCGCGAGCTTGCAGTAACGTCGCCAAGCGACGATGCTCCTTCAGCCAGCCGAACAGTCGCTCGATAACGTTGCGTTCCCGGTACTTGGGTTTGTCGAACAGACGCGGCAATCCAGGTTTCGGTTTGCGCTTCATGATTCGGTAGGGAATCACGGGCTGCGTCAGCCCACCCCGGCTTCTTCCGAGTGCGTGGTCCGTTGGTTCTTCTGCCCCCTTTTTGGCCTGCTCCAGATGAGGCCCGGGACGCTTTGACTGCCGTTGAATCAATGCACCAAGTGTCCAAGTCGATCAGGCCTTGAGCGTTGAGTTTCACGTGTAGGCGCTTGAGCATTTTGTTGAAGATGCCCTGGTTTCGCCAATCTCGGAAGCGCTGATAGACCGTGGACCAAGGCCCGAATCGCTCCGGCATGTCTCGCCATGCGGCGCCAGAGCAAAGCACCCACAGCACGCCATTGAGCATCAGGCGATCATCAGCTCTTGGGCGTCCGGTACGCCGAGGGGCAAAGATCGGCGACTATTTCCCAGTCTGCGTCGGAAAGTTCGTATCGCTTGGGCATGGCAGAATGCTTCGCCTAAAAGGTGAGAACTCTACGGAAAATCAGGCTTTCAGCGGCTCTGGTGGCGTTTCAAAGGTTTTCATACAGAGCCTAGGCATGCCTGGAATGGATGGTTAGGAGTAGGTTGTAGGGTTCGGTAGATGTCGCAACACACGAAATACGCCAGCGGTGACGCTGACGACTATGGATCTGCCAGCAATCGCCGACCGTGGCAGTGCTGCCTAGCTCTAGATTGAAGGGGGATATGGTGTTGGGCCTTACTTATAACTCGACTAAATAGTCATTTAGTTTAGTTATAATAACAAGCAATTAAAAAGGAGGGGAAGACAAGGCTATCGACTGCTTCGCCCAACTGCAAGAAGCGCCTGAAATGCAGCCTCAGCAGCAGCCTCAGCCTCATTGATTTGGTAAAGGGCTGTCTTTAAATGCAGGTCAATCACGTCCTGCGCTTCTTTATCCGCTAGGTCTGCAAGCAATCCAACGAATTGCTTCAGACGATTCACTTGGGAAAAAGCGTTTGCCAGGCTGCTGCTCGCGGCTTCGCTGAAGAAGTCAGCTTTATCCAAGAACTGTGAAGGAAGGTCGATCGTAATCGCCGATGCCTTTTCGGCTAATAGACGACGGGCTTCTTTATCTTCACGTAAAGCACCAATCAGCGGATCGCTGCCGGTTGGGAAAAGATCGCTTTTGAACTTGGAGATCTGGACGTGTGCAGCTCCGACGGGTGTCGTCATAATCTGAGCAAGAAGCCTAGCACTGGCTTTGCGCTCAACATTCCGTTGACACTTGTCGTAGATCCAAACGCACAGAGCAATGACGGCGGCAGTGGCAGTCGCCACAGCGCTGATTGCATCCCAGTCAATTTTCCAGTCTGTACAAAGCCACATTCCGTTTCTCCGGCGCTGGGTGTAAGCAACAGCGTTGCTAAAGGCCGGCATTCAAGCATGCGGAGAACGCATCGCCAAGCGTAGGAGCTGGAGCACAGCGATCAAGGGGCGGGCCTAGCTTCAAATGTGACGAATGCTTAAACCCGGGAGTTTTTCAGGTAATTGATTTTTAAGATAAAAAAATAAAAAAATGAATAACTGTGGGACAAATTTTCGATTTTTCTAATTTTGTGCCACGGTTTCGCCTCGGTCAAACCCTCATCCATCGCATACTGATAGAAGCTGCCGCAGACGGCAAACACTTGCGCCACCGAGCCCTGGGCCATTTTGTATCGGCGCCGTCCCGGCACTGCGGGTTCGTCCAGGTGTTTGTCACGCTTGGGCGCGGTCTGGCTGAAGGGGCGCCAGGCGGGATTGACCTGGTAAGTGTCGTCGTGGCTTTTCAGCCGGCCGCCGATTCGCAGGAATCGCGACTTCACCATGGGACCCACCCAGGATGGTGCAGGCTTGAGACAGAACTCCATAAAGGCTTCGGCATCGCTGCGCCGCAGGGCCAGCAGCGGTTTTTCAGCCACCAGCAGCGACCAGAGCAGCAAACGCTCGACATGCGTGCGGTAGGAGTTGAAGGTGGCTTCATTCCCGGCGTAGGACTTCAGAAAGCCGCGCGCCGCGACATAGCCCTCGGCCGCATTGAGCGACTCGGGGAAGGTCGCTAGGTAGTCTCGCACCGTCGGCTGTTCTTCGGTCAGCTGCTGGAAGTTCAGTTCCAGGAAGCGCCGGTAACTTTCGAAGAGCGGATGTGGTGACGATGACATGGGACAACCTGAACAAAGGATGGCGCTGAGGAATTTGCAATATCCGGGTCTGGGAGTTATCGGATATTGGGGGGAGTGCAAAGGTCACTTTCTTGACAAGCCACACCTATAACTCAACTAAATGGATATTTAGTGTAGTTAACATTAAGACTTACCAGAATGCAAGTTGGCGAAGGGTAGCAGATGACCAACTCAATGCAAGCCTCTACTGCTGAACGGCCAGCGCACTATTTAATATCGCCAAAAAGATAAAAGCTGTCACAGCAAAATAAAACACTACTCCTTACAGTCGCAAAGCCATGCGTGCAGAGGAGCAGAGCAGTTCAAGCATCTCACGGGATCACTGCACAAGGCCGTCTGACGGGTAACAACGGCTCTGTATCGGTTAAAAGTCGCTGTTCGCTAGGTCCACTGGGCAATGGTCGCGGACCGCATCGGAAATGGTCGCGGACCGCATCGGATTTGACATTTTCGGAACTGGTGGAGTGCCAAGGTTAATAATTTTTCTAACGTTGCCCCATGTTTTCGCGCGTTACCCAGAATACTGACTTAGACGCCTTACTGACGATTGCAGCCAGATATTAGAGTCCACTATTTCCGATAACTCCCTCTGTTTTTAAGCGTTGTGCCGCGTTTTAGGACGAGAAAATCATCTGTTTAATAACGTCAGCACCAGCTTTTCCCCTGACGCGCCAGTTACATTCACGCTTGGCTAACAAATTTCGATGAGCGACTGAGTGATCCTGAGGTTCTTTTCGACTTTCCAGAACGCGAGCGTACCAATTGGACGACGCGAAATTTTCTGGAGGTTGACCCAGATTCCCAGGTTTACAGCTTTTTTCGAAGCTATGGGACACGAGTACTGTAAACCCAGAGAACCATTTCTTTCCGTAACCCATTGAATCTTCGTGTATTCCTAGGGATTCCCAGGTTTCAAAATTTCTAGTGCCGCAGTTTCGCAATCGTCACAGCCCAACCACGGCCCCGGCAGCTCCATACGAAGGTGCGCATAATGTATATTATGTTAAATTACGTAATCGCTGATATGAGCAGTCGCCAGTCACTTACCCCCAAGCCGTTTCTCCATAATGAGGCCGCAAAGGCGAGGAATACGCGTTCCTGCGGTGCATGCTCATCGGGCATGTACCAATTACTGGCTGTCGCGGCACGCACCCGCGGAGCGCTCAGGCCAAGGCCCATGGATGCGACGACACCCAGGCCGGCGGCAGCTGTCAGTTGTTTCATGAAATCACGACGTGTAGGCATGTTGTTGCACTCTCATCTGCTGGTGATTGGCCGCTTGCACTCGGCCATGCCGTCCCTGGCATGGCACTGCCGCAGCGGTGTTACGAGCGACCGGCGGTTCAGTCGACCTTCACTGTCTTGAAGGTGGTCCAGGCACGCATGCGTGCCCGCATGTCGCGCTGTGGGATGTCCCTGCCGGGAATCAGCCGCTCATAGGTGGCCTCATCGACGTAGATATCCGGGTTGTTGCGCATGTCGGCCGCCACCATCGGCCTGGCCTTGGCGCTGGAGGTGGGATAGCCGGTGAAGTTGCTGATCGCAGCCATGTTCTCCGGGCGCATGACGAAGTTGATGAAGGCATAGGCGTAATCCGGACGCTGGGCGTCGACCGGGATGGCCATGGTATCCATCCACACCGTGGTGCCCTCCTTCGGGATGTGGTATTGGAAGCGCACCTTTTTGCCGGCTTCGTCCGCAGCACGCTGGGCTTGGGTCATGTCGCCGCTGTAGCCCAGGGACAGGCAGATATCGCCATTCACCAGTTGGGTGACCGGCTGCGACTGGAACTTACGGATGTATGGCTTGATGCGCTTGAGCAGCGTCGTCGCCTCGGCCAGCTCCGCCGGTTTGGCACTGCGTGGGTCGTGGCCTAAGTAGTTGAGCACCACGGCCAGCACCTCGTCGGGCGAGTCGATGATGGAGATGCCGCAATCGGCGAACTTCGCCGCCAGCTCGGGCTTGAAGATCAGGTCCAGGCTGTCGACCGGGGCATTGGCCATGCGTTGCTCGATCATCGCCTGATTGGCGGTCACGCCGATGGTGCCCCAGGTGTAGGGCACCGTCGCGTCCCGTGAGTGAGGATACTTGGCATGCAAGGTGCGCAGCCCAGGCTCGATGTCGTCCAGATGCTCGAGCCTGCCCGGGTCCAGCTTCTGCAGGGCGCCGGCGCGCATCAGCCGCTCAGCCACGGTGTCGCCGGGGAAAATGAGGTCGTAGCCGCTATGGCCGGACATCATCTTGGCCTCCAGCGTCTCACTGCCGTCCATGACGTCATAGATCACTTGGATGCCAGTCTCTTTGGTGAAGCTGGCGATGGTGTCCTCGGCGAAATAGTCCGCCCAGTTGTACAGGCGCAAGGTCTTCTGTTCAGCGTTGGCCGACAACACGGCACAACTCAGGGCCAGGCTCAATGAGCCGATCAGCAACTTGTTCAGCGCATTCATTTTCAGACTCCAGGCGTTTGCCAGTGCACATGCGTTCGACGGCCGTCCAGGCCCAGCAGCGGGCCGTACATTTCCGGGCGACGATCGCGGTAGATGCCCCAGGTCTGGCGTTCCTCACGCATGAGGGCGAGGTCCAGTTCGCGCACCAGCACCCCGGTCGAGTCGCGGTCCGCTTCGGCCAGGAGCGTGCCCTTGTGGTCGCTAATGAAGGACGAGCCGTAGAAGCTCATCCGTAGCTGCGGATCGGTCGTTGCCACTTCATGACCGACCCGGTTGGCGGCGATCACCGGGAGGATGTTGGCGGCGGCATGGCCGCGCTGGACCAGCTGCCAGTGATCCCGCGAATCCAGTGCCGTAGCGCCCGGCTCGGAGCCGATGGCGGTTGGATAGAGCAGCACCTCGGCGCCCATCAGCGCGAGGCAACGCGCGGTTTCAGGGAACCACTGGTCCCAGCAGATGCCCACGCCGATGCGACCGAACGCGGTATCCCAGACGCGAAACCCCGTGTCGCCCGGGCTGAAGTATTCCTTCTCCTGGTAACCAATGGCGTTGGGGATATGCGTCTTGCGGTACACCCCGAGCAAACGACCATCGGCATCGGCCACCGCCAGCGAGTTGAAATAGGCATTGCCGGCCTTCTCGAACCACGACAGCGGCAGCACCACGCCCAGTTCCTTGGCCAGCGCGGCAAAACGCTTGAGCAGCCGGCTCTGGGTATACTCCTCGGCCAGGTCCAGGTGCTTGTGATCTTGCTCGATACAGAAGTACGGCGTGGCGAACAGCTCCTGCAGGAGGATCAGCCGAGCGCCCTGGGCAGCGGCGTCGCGCACCAATTGCTCGGCCTGGTCGAGATTCTGCTTGAGGTCCCAGCCGCACGCGAACTGGGTCGTAGCGACGGTCAGCTTGCTCATTGCCCTACCCCTTTCAGCGGCCAGGCCGGTTGCTGTTGAGTAATGCAGTGCACGCCACCGCCGCCATGGGCCAGCTCGTTGATCCGTACCGGCACCACTTCGCGGCCAGGGAAGGCCATGCGCAGCGTGGCAGCCGCCTCGTCGTCGGCAGCAATGCCATAGGCCGGCATGATGATGGCGCCATTGCAGATGTAGAAGTTGGTGTAGGAGGCGCAGAACACCTCGGCCTCGGTGTCTACCGCCTCGCTGGCCTCGAACAGCTCGAGCATCTCGAAGCGGCGGCCCTGGGCATCGGTGGCCAGCTCCAGGGCCCGGCGGTTTTCGCGCACCACTTCGGCGTACACCGAGCCCTGATCTCGGGTGGCATCCACCAACAGAGCACCGGGACGGGCAAAGGCGCACACGCCATCGACATGGCCATCGGTCATGTCGCCGGTGACGTAGTCAGGATCGCCCGGCAGCCAGATGGTCTTCTTCACGCCGAGCAGGCGGCTGAATATCTCTTCCATCTCGGCTTTGCTCATGCCGGGGTTGCGATTGGGGTTGAGCAGCACCGACTCGGTGGTGATCAGGGTGCCCTGGCCATCCACATGGATGGCGCCACCCTCGTTGGTGAGCGGTGTATCGAAGCATTCCAGGCCCAGCGTGTTGAGAATGCGCTGCGCCAAGGTCTCGTCCAGGCCATGCGCCGACTTGCCGCCCCAGGCGTTGAAGCGCCAGTTGACGCCGGCAGTGCCGAGTTGCGGATGACAGACGAAGCTCGGGCCGGAGTCGCGGCACCAACTGTCGTCGATCGCCAGCTCGATCAGTTCGATGTTCGGCCCGCACAGCTCGCGGGCGCGAGCTACCGCAGTGGGATCGACCACCATCTTCACCGGCTCGAAGCGAGCGATGGCGTTGGCCACCCGGGCGAAGTCAACCTGCACCTGGGCCAGCGTCACGCCCCAGCTGGCTTCCCACAGGGCCTGGTTATGGGGAAATGCCATCCAGGTAGCGACATGGGGTACCCATTCGGCGGGCATGAGCCAACCGTTCTGCGAATCGTTGAATTGCATACAAGCGCCTTCAGTTAAGTTTTTCTTTTGGTGGGAATTGCGACTGCGGTAATGACTTGTATGCTAGGTCTGTAAAAACGCGGAAACAAACGATAGATTTTGCGCAATTTTGATTAGGAGAGCTTATCAGGCATGCTCAAACACTGGCCTCCACTGAACGCCCTGCGGGGCTTCGAAGCCGCTGCCCGTCTGGGCAGCTTCCACAAGGCCGCGGAAGAACTCCACCTCACGCAATCGGCCATCAGCCAGCAGATCCGCAGCCTGGAAGGCTTTCTCGAACAGCCCCTGTTCTTGCGCAACGGCCGCAGGGTGGCCCTGACCGATGCGGGTTTCGACCTGCTCAGCACCACCCAGTCGCTGTTGCAGCAACTGGCGGTAGGCATCCGTCGCCTGGACCAGTACCGCAAACCGAACCAACTGGTGGTCAACACCACACCGGCCTTTGCCCGCCATTGGCTGGTACCGCACCTGGCTGACTTCCACCGGCAGCATCCCCAGGTCGATCTCTGGCTACTGACCACCGACGAAACGCCGGACATGGCCACTCAGACCATCGACATCGCGGTGCGCGATGACCTCAGCGCCCAGGCCGAATGCAGTTTTCGTGTACTGCTCGAAGACCGCCTGTATCCGGCCTGTCACCCTGACCTGCTGGACACCCCGGTGGATCGACGCACCACCTTGCATGGCGAACGCGAGATGGATTGGAGCCACTGGCAAGTACAGGGCGGTCGCGACGTCGGCCAGCACAGCCAGGGCCTGAACTTCTCTGACCCGGGCCTGCTGCTGGATGCGGCGGCTCAGGGGCTGGGGATCGCCCTCGTCAGCCAGCTTCTAGCAGCCCCAGCGCGCGAACGTGGGCTACTGGTACCGCTCGATGACCAGCGCGTGCGAGGGCCCAAGTGGGCCTGCCTGGTGCACCGTGACAGCGAGGCGGACCCGCTGAGCAAAAGCTTTTGCGACTGGCTGAGCCGCTCATTGCAGATAAGGGTTGCGCTGGAATAAGCGTCCATCGATCCCCTGCGCCCCGCCTCCTACTACGCACGACATGACGGTCTCGTGACTGCGACGGGGCCACAGGATACCCCCGCCCTCACCCCGCAGGACAAGCCTTACCCACATGGAGGTGCTACCTGCACGCCTGCAGACCGTCACGATGCCCTCCCGGCTGTTATCGGTCTAGCCAATACCTACCTGCGATCAATCGATTGGAACGAAAACGACGATGACCTGAGCATGGCCACACGAACACACAACAACAAGGAACCGCCCATGCCTGCTCACTTCCACAACCCGGTCGCCACCGTTTTCGGTGGCGGCAGCCTGGACCGCATCGCCGATCTCTGCGAAGGGAAGGTCGCCCTGGTGACCTTCCCTGAAGCGGCGCAGTTGGGGCTGATCGACCGCGTGCGCGCCCAGCTCGGCGAACGCCTCGTCCACGTGATCGATGACGTGCAGCCCAACCCCGACGTGGCCTGGCTGCGCGACGTGCATGAGCGCTTCTGGCTCGAGGCGGAGGACTGCACCACCGTCTTCGCCCTCGGCGGTGGCAGTGCCATCGATACCGCCAAGGCACTGATCGTCGGCACCGCGTCCGGGCACTTCGATGAGCTGCTCGACCTGCTGGCCACCGGCAAACCCTTCGTCCCGGCCCGGCACAAGACGCTGATCGCCGCGCCGACGACCGCCGGTACCGGCAGCGAAGTGACGCCCTGGGCCACCCTCTGGGACGCGCAGCGGCAAAAGAAGTATTCGCTGCACCTGGACTGCACCTGGCCGCAGGTGGCGCTGATCGACCCAGACCTGATGCTCAGCGTGCCCGTCGGTGTGACCACCTCTACCGGGCTGGACGCACTGTCCCACGCACTGGAATCGATCTGGAACCACAATGCCAACCCGATCTCCGACACCTTCGCCGTCTCTGCCATCGAGGACATCCTCGACTGCCTGCCGCGCCTGCAGCAAGACCTGGGCAACCGCGAACTGCGCTCGCGCATGGCGCTGGCGGCGCTGAAGGCCGGCATGGCCTTTTCCAACACCAAGACCGCCCTGGCCCACTCCATCTCCTACGAGATGACCCTGCGCCACGGGCTACCCCACGGCATCGCCTGCTCCTTCACCCTGCCACTGGTGCTGGGCCTGGCCTGGGGCCACGACGCTGACCGCGACCGCACCCTGCAACGTGTCTTCGGCAGCGACCTGGATAGCGCACAGAAGCGCCTGCGTGAATTCCTCCATCGCCTGGGCGTCAAGACCGAATTCGGCGACTACGGGGTGACTGCCGCCGAAGCCGAGGCGATGATCGACGTTGCCATGCAGGGTGCGCGAGGCCGTAATTTCATCGGCTCGCAAGCCGCCTGAAGCTGTCCTTGACCGGGTGGCCCAGGCGGCCGCCTTTTCCTGTTGCACCGAACAAGAGTGCCGACACGCCGAGCCTTGCGCCGGCGCGAGCGAACAAGAAGGAAAATTGCCATGAACCGCGCACAAACCCTGCCTGGCCTCGACTCCTCCACGTCTCCCTTCCGGGCGGCGCAGTGGCGCATGCTGCTCGCCGCGATGTTCTGCTACCTGTTTTTCTATACCGGCCGCCAGACCTTCGGCTTCGCCATCCCGGGCATCCAGGCCGAGTTCGGCCTGAGCAAGGAAACCCTCGGCTGGGTGTCGAGCGCCATGCTTTGGATGTACGCCATCGGCCAGGCCATCAACGGCAACCTTGCCGACAAGTTCGGCGGCCGACGCATCATGAGCCTGGGCGCAGTGCTGTCCTGCGGCGCCAACTGGGTCACCAGTTTTGCCAGCGGTTTCGCCAGCCTGATCTTGCCCTGGGGCGTCAATGGCTACTTCCAGGCCCTGGGCTGGGCGCCAGGCAGCCGCTTGCTGTCGAACTGGTGGGGCAGCGCCGAGCGTGGCAAGGTCTATGGCTTCTACGTGTTCGCCGCGGGCTGTGCCTCGGTATTGTCGTACGTCACCTCGGTCGTCGTGATCGATGTACTGCACCTGGAATGGCGCTGGATCTTCCGCCTGCCCGTGCTGCTGATGCTCGCTGGCGGCATCGTGTTCTACCTGGTGGCACGGGAGCGTCCGCAGGACATGGGCTTCGAGCCGCTGGCCGACACCGGCGTGGCGAATGCCGAGGATCGTGCCAGCGAGGCCGCTGATGGTCAGGAGGAGTCCTCGCTGCAACGCTACCTGGCGGTGTTGAAGAACCCGCGCCTGCTGGTGGCCGCGCTGTCCCTGGGTTTCCAGAACGCCGCGCGCTATGGGCTGATCGTCTGGGTGCCGGTGCATTTCCTCGGCGCCGACTGGCAGAAAGGCCAGAGCTTCATCGACCCGAAGTGGATCACCATCGCCCTGCCCGTCGGCATGGCCGTCGGCGCGCTGAGCAACGGTTGGGTATCGGACCGTCTGTTCGGCAGCAAACGCTACCACGCGATCGTGCTCTACATGGTCCTCGGCGCACTGACCAGCCTGTGGATGTGGAGCCTGCCGGCCCACAGCAGTATCGGCCTGCTCGCCCTGTTCCTCTGTGGCTTCTTCGTCTATGGCCCGGCTTCCAGTTTCTGGGCGCTGTGCCCGGACTTGGTTGGCGCGCGCCGTGCCGGTACCGCCACCGGGATCATGAACTTCTCGTCCTATCTTTTCGCGGGCCTGGCCGAACCCCTGATCGGTCGCATGTTGGACACGACCGGCAATACTTCACTGATCTTCGTCGTGGTCACCACGGCCTGCGTGTGCAGCGCCCTGGTCGCCCTGTTCGTGCGGCGCTGAGGCACAGCCATGCGGCTGGCTGCCGGCACGCCATTGATCAACGCCCCCTGGTTCGAGAGGCTCCATGTACCAGTACCACAAGTGGTTGCGCTCCTTTCATGCCGTGGCCCGCACCGGCAGCTTCACCCAGGCGGCCGAGCTGCTGAGCATCGGCCAGCCGACCATCAGCGAGCAGGTCGGCGGCCTGGAAAAGCGCTTCTCGGTAGAGCTGTTCCATCGCCGCGGCCGCTTCATCGAGTTGAGCCCTGCCGGGGAGCAACTCTACGCCATCACCCAAGGCCTGTTCGGCCAGGAGGACGAAGCCTTGCAGCTGCTGCAGAGCTTTCAGCAGCGCAAGCAGGGCATGCTGCGCATCGGCGCGGTCTCGCCACCGATCGCCATGAGCCTGACCTATTCGCTGATGCAGCGTTACCCGCACATCGAGCTGGAAACCTCCTTCACCAGCGAGGCCGGCACCTTGGAGCGGCTGTACAACTTCGACATCGACGTGGCAATCCTCGCCCTTTCGGAGTTCGACCAGCGCCTGAGTACGCAGCTGTATCGCACCTGCCCGATCCTCGCGGTGGTGCGCGACGACCATCCCTGGGCGCGGCAGCAGGGCGTCAGCGTGCAGGCGATCGCGCAGCAGCGCGTGGTCCTGCGCGAGCCGGCCTCGCGCACCCGCCAACTGGTAGAGGAAGGTTGTCGGCGCCACGGCGTGAAACTGGATTGCGCGATGCAGTTGAACAGCCGCGAGGCCATCGTCCACGCGGTGGTACACGGTATCGGCGTGGGCTTCGTCTCGGCGGTGGAATACGCCGACAGGCCGGGCACCCGCTCCATCGCCTTTGCCGAGGATCCGTTCCACATCAGCTACTACCTGTGCTGCCTGGGCATCCGCCGCAAGCGGCCGATCATCGCCGAGCTGTTTGACGCCGCCGCCGCAGCGACCGCCAGCGACCCTTGATGTCCCCTAGAACCTGCAAGCCTGCCCTATCGTCGGGCAGGCTGCGCTCACCCTGCAATTCCCTTCATCGGAGTACTGCCATGCACTACCAGCAACCCCAGCAACTGCAAGCCGCCATTCTCGACTGGGCCGGCACCGTGGTCGATTTCGGCTCGTTCGCGCCGACCCAGATCTTCGTCGAGGCCTTCGCCGAGTTCGGCGTGCAGGTCAGCCTGGAAGAGGCACGCGGCCCGATGGGCATGGGCAAATGGGACCACATCCGCACCCTGTGCGACATTCCGGCCATTGGCGAGCGCTACCGCGCCGCCTTCGGCCGCCTGCCCACGGATGATGACGTCACCGCCATCTACGAGCGCTTCATGCCGCTGCAGATCGAGAAGATCGCCGAGCACTCCGCGCTGATCCCCGGTGCGTTGGAGGCCATCGCCACCCTGCGCAAGAGCGGCCTGAAGATTGGGTCCTGCTCCGGCTACCCGGCGGTGGTGATGGAGAAGGTCGTCGCCCTGGCCGAGCGCAACGGCTACGTCGCCGACCATGTGGTAGCCACCGATGAAGTCCCCAACGGCCGTCCGCATCCCGCGCAGGCGTTGGCCAATGTGATTGCCCTTGGCATCGATGACGTCGCCGCCTGCGTGAAGGTCGACGACACCTGGCCGGGCATCCTCGAAGGCCGCCGTGCTGGCATGTGGACCGTTGCGCTGACGTGTTCAGGCAATGCCCTGGGCCTGACCTACGAGCAATACAAGGCGCTGCCGGCAGACACGCTGGAGCAGGAGCGCCAGCGCATCGGCCAGATGTTCGAAGGCTCACGCCCGCACTACCTGATCGACACCATCGCCGAGCTTCCAGCGGTGATCGCCGACATCAACGCCCGCCTGGCACAGGGCGAGATGCCGCAAGGCTGTTAGTTTTCCCGCCCCAAAAGGCTTGAAACGCGGCGCTTTCCCCCTGGGGAGCGCCGCTTTCCCGAGCGTTGCGTCAGTTTGAAGTCGGTTCGCAGACTCCCTCGAATGGCACGCGCTCGCTATCGTTATTCGCAATAGGCTGGCCAGCCCCTTTGTCCTGGACGACGAAGCAGCTTTATTCACCCTCTCCGTGGTTCTCCGATCTCGGGCAACCGGCTGCGCTGCGTTGGCGCGCCTGCGGGAGCTGTTCGGCGACCCGCGGATGGTACGCAACGGCAGGGTCTACGAACCAACCCTGCGAGCCTTGACGATCCTTCGTAAGCTACAGCCGGCGATGGACACCATCTCCGTGCCCTCGGTCGTGCCCGGGCGTGTGCTGCATAAGCCATCATAGAGAAATCAATTGATCGACATCTGATGATTCAGGTTTTATATATCGGCCTGAAACGACGAGCCAATTATATCCGAATAGATGATGTCATTGATGTTCACATTCTTCATAAGTGGACATCTTACTTGGCCTCATCAAATATCAAGTTCCGGGGTTTCCTTCCGATGCCCTTGCTCTGCTCAATGCCTTGTTTTAACAAGCGTCAAGCCCAACCCTCATATCGCGCCCAGGCCTTGCAAGGCCCTCGCAATATCGTCATACCCTGCCGCCTCGAACCCAATACCGCCCTCGCCTGCTTCATTTTTATTATTGAAGCGCGTTGACCCGCACAAGAAAGCGACTAGCCTGAAATACCACTCGCTGTTATTCAGCGAGTGGGCGAAACAACAAGGAGCAGGAGAGACAGGGATGCTCTTATGGACACCTATCAATATGATTATTCCTATGCGTTGAGCCAGGACAAAGTCAACGACATCCTACGCAGGAACCTGGCATCCGTCGCGATGCCCGTCGCCTACACCGACCACGACCCCATGACCGGGGCCATCACCACGCTCGATGTCCACCTGGATGTATGGAGCATGGCCGACGGCGGCCAGAACAGCCTGATGAAGCTCAACGTGCCCATCAAGGATGGCAGCCTGAGCATCTCCAATCTCCCCGGTGTCAACGGCGAATGGAACATGGCCGGTGTCTCCCTGCTGCTGGAGATAACGCTGGGCTGGATGGGCCCTGGCAACCAGCAGGCACTCGACGGTGAAGGGTCGCTGACCCAGCTGGTGTTCTCGCCCACCCAAGACGCGACGCCCAACGATCCCGGCTACGTTGCGATACTGACGGTCACCGACCCTTCCGGCACCTTGACCAGTGCCGCCATCGGTATGCTCAAGCAGATTATCCAGGCGGCCTTCTACGAGAACCGGGGCAACCTGCAGTATGTATTCGCCGGCGTCGTCCCGGTGCCTGCCGGCGCGACGACCTGGCTGCGCCCGTACAAGTGGCAGTACTACATCGCCTCGGGCAACATCGAGGCACTCTGCTTCCTGTCCATGCTCGACGACTCACCGTTCCCACCCACACCCGCCTTCGATTCGACGGCCCTGGTGCCGGGCGCCAACGCCGTGGCCCTCATCTCGCAGAGCGCCTTTTTCAAGAACACGCTATTGCCTGGTGTCCAGGCCACCTTCCCGGGTGGGACCTTTTCCGTCAGCCAATCGAACCAGCATTCGCTGATTTCCAACAGTGGCGCCTTCACCGTTCAGGTTGGTGGCGACGCGATCAACACCAACAGCTTCTCCCTATGGCCCTCCGATGCCGGGGACGGATTGCAGACCTCCTCCGCAGGCGGCGGCCCCCTGACCTTCCTGTTCGGCCTGGCCGACCTCCCCGATGCCTCCTACAGCTGGAGTGCCCATACGGTCAACCCACTGTCGCTGGACGTTGCAAGCGGCAGCATGACCTTCCGGCAAGACCCGAACCCGACGACCACCCACGATCAGGACATCCCCTGGTACGACTACATCATCCTGGTGGGGCTGGGCCTGACGCTGGTCGGCCTGATCGCCGACATCACCGACGCCGTCAACGGCTTCGGCGACCAGGTCAACGACGTCGGCATGTCGAACATCAATGGCGCGGTGCAATCCACCCTCGGCAACCATGCGGTCAACGTCACCGACCTGCTCGACTGGCAGGCCAACGGTCAATCGTTCGCCCTGACCGACGGTGGGCTCGACGGTGCCCTCTACTTCCGTGGAAACCTTTCCTGAGCGTTCCAGGTGCCCGGCGCGGGTGTGCAGGCCGGGAAATCGATCCACCCAGGAGGAACAGCCAATGGCCACCCCCACCGACAACACATCGCTCGCCCCTGTGCCCGTATCAGAAATCGCCACCCGTCCAACGGCCGATACCTACGACTGGGATACGGTGGTGGCCCTGCATTTCGACACCACCAATACGGCCCTCACCGACAACTGGGGCAGCGTCGACAGCCGCGCTAAGACCCTCACCCAGGCCGCCAGCGACGACCCGTCCTACCAGATCCAGGCCAGCCTCGACCCCTGGCAGCTGACCATCGGCGGTGACGGCAAGAACATCAACATGAGCGTGCCGATCGCCAGCGGTGTCTACCAGGCTGGCGCCAACAGCTATCCGCTGGACGGGCTGGGCATGAGTGCAATCATCCAGATCAACATGGACTGGATCCCCGACCCCGACCAGAAGTCCTTCGTGATCAACAGCGGGGTGGCGGCCATCGTCGCCGACCTCGACAACGACATCGTCGATGCGGCCCTCATTGCCGACTTCGCCGCCAACGGCGTCACCATCACCAGCGAGTCGAAGCTCTCGACGGTCCATCAGGGCGCCGCCTGGTTGATCGCCGCCGCCGACAACACCTTCTATTACCTGTTCTTCAGCCAGGACAAGGACCAGAACCAGTTCCTGTCCGTGTACCAGTACACCAAGTCCTTCGCCACCCAGCTTCGCGCCCTGAGCAAGGAAGCCGGTGCAACGCCAGCCGTCGTGGTGATGAACGTGCTGAATCCGCCAAATGCCGGCAGCATCGGCAACGCGGTGCTCCCTGAGCTGCTGAGCGAGTGGTTCAACAGCAACATCAGCTATTTCAACTTCGTTTTCTCGGTCATCGACCTCACCCCCCAGCTCGATCAATCGCCCAGCTACACCTGGATCGACCCGACGGCCACCAGCTATGCCGTCATCGACGAGCAGACCATGACCAGCTCGGTGATGGGGGTGCTGACCATGGTCCAGAACAACCGACCCGGCGCGAACCACCAGGTATCGCCCAATGCCATTCCCACCGGTAGCGATGCGAATGGCGCCAACGTGGGGTTGCTGATCAGCGGGCAGAACTTCATGAAGAACATGATGCTCGGCGGCGCCAAGATCCTGTTCGACGATGCCAGCGACGAGGATTTCTCGATATTCAACGATGGGCTGTCCATCCAGAACGTCAACGCGCTGACCTACGGCTACTTCAAGATGGAGGACGACCCCGACGCCACCACCGCCGACAACGGCTACTCCGCCGAGCTGGACAGCGGCTCGCTGCCCCAGGGGCTGGTCGATGCCTTCAAGCACTCCGATGGCGAAGGTGGCTATTACTACAACCCTGACCTGCGCGGCGATACCGTCAAGGTCAATGTCGCCGGCAGCCAGTGGTTCCTCAGCGGCAACGGCTCGGAGTACATCGTCGACCTCAACGACGGCCAGCTCGAGTTCTATACCGCGACCCAGGTCACCATCGCCGCCGGGCAGTTCGAGATGAACCTGGAGCACAGCTTCCTCGAGATCAAATTCATCGACCTGACCTATTCGCAAAGCTGGCAGTACGACGTGCACATCAACTACACCGAGCAGGTCAACCTGGGCCTGAAGACGGTCACCACGTCGACGGGGGCGACCAAGCAGATCTTCAATTTCACCCAATCGGTGCGCAACATGACCGTCGATGTCACCAAGACCCAGGCGGAAATCACCTTCGAGATCGTGATGGGGGCGGTCACCGCCAGCCTGGCCCTGGTCGCCGTGCTCGGCCCGATCGTCGACGGCCTGGCCAGTGCGGCGGAAGTGACGGTCGAGAGCGTCGAGGAAGGCAGCGCGGTCATCAACGAAACCACCTTCGTCGAAGAGCTCAGTGGCAGCGATGAAGCAGAGGAGCAGAACCTCGCCAACGAGAAGGATGCCCTGGCCAATGGCGCCGAGCAGACCGCCGGCCGAATGACCCGCATCAAGAATGCCTTCAACTCCACCCGCTGGAAGGTGTTTGGCGGCATCACCGGTGCCGTGGCGGCCGCTTCCGGTATCGAGATCGCCGTCTCGGCGATCATGGCGGCGGTGTACAACAACGAATGGGACAATGTGCCCGGCTTCGATGAGTTCGCCAACGATGCCATCGAGCCGTACACCTTCCCCGGCGTCACTGGCTATGACCTGACCTCGGCGTGGCTGGCCGACTCGCTGCAGATCGGCCTGAAAACCAAGTGAAGGCAACGGCGTACGGAACAGGAGAGGCGTCATGACGACCAGCAACGAGGGGGTCTACACCTACAATTGGGATACCGCCTTCGCCATCCCGATTCCGGACGTCAACCAGACCATTGTCGACCAGAAGTCGTCACCGCCCGGGTTCACGGTCACGGCGGCGGATGCCTACACGGTCTCGGCGAACTTCTGTGACTGGCAGATCTGCAGGGGTGGGGATGGCAAGAACGTGCGTTTTTCCATCCCCATGACCGGGATCGTGGTCGACTACAGCAACGGCCAGCGTGTGACCTGCGAGACGGGCACGGCGGTCATCGAGATCAACCTTCATTACATTCCCCATGATGCAGCGGGCGATGTCCCCTGCAACCCGGTTGCGCTGGTGGTGAAAACCACGTCGGACGACCCCTCGACACCCGTGGCCGCCCTGGTCGGCCAGGTCACCCTGTCGCCCGACCCTGGCACCGTCACCAGCGCCGTCTTTGGCCAGGCGCTGCTGGACTGGGTCAACGGCAACCTGGGGGCGTTCAACCACATCTTCTCGGTGGTCGACCTCAACCGGATGATCGACCAGCAACAATGGGGGTTCGTGACACCCAACTACACCAGCTACGCCTACCTCGACGGCAACACCCTCGAGGACAGCGTGCTGGGCGTGCTCACCATGACTGGGGACCGCAACGGTGAATCCCTGAGCGAACAGATATCGCCGTCGGCGATTCCCGGGGGCAGTGAAGCCGGGTTCCTGGTCTCCCAGGAACGCACCCTCTACGACCTGGTGCGTCCGGCGATCATGGTCGCCTACCCGGGGCTGACCGACGACAACTTCCTGATGAGCGACGACAAGACCCGCCTCTACCTGGTGCAAGGTGTGTCCGTCGACATGCCGCCGATCGCGCATGATGGCTCGACCTACTACCCGAAGCTCACCGCGCTCACGGTAGAGACCGATGGCGAGACGTTCACCGTCACCAGTACCACCAGCACCTACATCACCTTCGGCGTGACCTCCGAGACGACAGCCACCAACTGGTACACCCTCGACCTCGGAACGTCGAACAATGGGCAGACCATCACCTTCATCCAGACCCAACCCACGGACCAGCAGTACGCCGTCCACCAGGACCCTGGCGTGATCGTCACCGAGATCATCCTGTCGATCATCATCGGTCTGGTGTCGCTGATCTGCGCCCCGCTCACCGACGGCGCATCGATCGTCTTGGGCGGCCTGGTGATCGGGCTGTTGCTGGGGGCATCGCAAATCGCCACGGCGGCCATCGAATCGGTCAACAAGGACACCTCCCCTGCCGTGGACCTGCTCATGGTCAATGCCGTCGACCCGATCAAGTGGACGGGCAGCGGCTCGTTCAAGCTCGACTACGTCCATCCGAACATATCCTTGCAACTGGGCGGTGATCCGCTGTTCGTCTAGCCCACGTGGCACCTACCGACACACACGGAACAACAGGAGGCCTGCCATGGCAAGCCAGTCGACCCACTTCGTGAAGTACCGCCTCAAAGACAGCGCCGCAGGCGAGCACTACGTCACCTTCTCTTCCCGAAGCCCACGGGCGCCGGTAACCGGGGCGAATCATCCGCTCATCGGCAAGCTCGCGGAAACCGACGCCGCGGCAGCGAACACGGTAGAGCGCCTGATCCAGGCGATGACCGCGAATGAACAGCGCTTCTTCGCCTGGCTGGGGGGCGATGCCTCACGCATGGAGTATTTCATGGAGGACCCCGTCGGGGCGCTGAAACAGGCGATTCCCGACCTGCCGCAGACGTTCTTCGACGAGCTCGCCGCGTTACCGAAGCTGTTCGCGAACAGGAAACCGGCGCCGAGGTGAAATGCCATGGGGCCGCTTCGCGCCCCGGTTTCCAGCGATGTCCTGAACGCCCTGTCACGGCCCGGGCTCGGGTTCGACGTCGGCCGTGAACAGGCACACCCGGTTGCGCTGACGCTTGGCTTGGTACATGGCCTGGTCGGCCGCCTTGACCAAGGTGTCGGGATCATGGGCATGCAAGGGGTGGAGCGCGACGCCGATGCTCGGGGTAACGAAATCGATGGTCTGCGTCTCGATCTGCACAGGTGCCCCCAATACCTGCAACAAGCGCTCGGCAAGGCGCTGGGCATCGCTTGCGCCGGTGCCGGGCAGGATCAGCGTGAACTCGTCGCCGCCCAGGCGATAGGCACGGTCCGGCTTGCGCACGGCCTCGCGCAGGCGGTTGGCCATCTGCACCAGCAGGCTGTCGCCGATATCGTGCCCGAAGCGGTCGTTGACCTGCTTGAAACGGTCCAGGTCGATGAACAGCAGCGCCAGGCTACCCTTCCCGTCGGCCAGGTTGCGCGTGAGGTGCTCGTAGAAGGCCTTGCGGTTGCCGAGCCCGGTCAGGGCATCGCGATAGGCCAGGTCGAAGAGCTGGTTCTGGTATTCGACATGGCCACTGACGTCGTGCAGGATGCCGCGATAGCCGCTGGGCCGGCCCTGGCCATCGAAGATGGGCGAGACGTGCGTTTCGTAGTACCCCAGGCTACCGTCGGCCCGGTGCAGGCGCCCATGCAGCAGTGGTGCGTCCCCCGCCGAGTGCGCCTCGACCAGCGCGCCGAGCCGTTGTTCGGTGCATGTCTCCAGCCATCGGCTGGCCGGCTGGCCGATCACGGCTTCTGGCGAGAGGCCGAGCAGCGTGGCCAGGGCCGGGTTGATGGCCAGGATATGGCCTTGGCCGTCCAGTTCGAAATAGCCTTCCTGCATGGCCTGGAGGATCGCCCGGTCCCGTGCTTCGCTGCGCTCCAGGCGATCGAGCATGTGGTTGGTCTCTTGCCCGAGCAGGCCCAGTTCATCCGTGCCGCGGTCGCTGAGGCGACGGCCGGCGGACTCAGGTCCAATGTGCAGCAGCTCCTGGTGCATCCTCGAGATGCGGCGCAGCAGGACAACGTCCAGGCCCAGGTAGGTCAGCAACCAGGCCAGCAGCGCGACCAGCGCCGACAGGCCGAGGAAAAGATCGATCTGCTTGCGCCCCTCGACGTACAGGTGCCGCTCGCGGGGCAGCTCCAGCACCAACTGCGGTTCGTCCGGACGACGGTCGAACTGCAGGAAGATGCGCTGCCGGTCGGCATCGAGGACCTGGCGCGGGCTGATGGCGATGTCTTCGTTTCCTTCGAGCGGGGCCCAGTGTGGCGGCGTCCGCTCGGGCGCGAGCAGCCGTAGGACGCCTTCGAGTTGCCGCTGCAAGGCCGTGGTGCGTTCACTGTCGAGGAAGTGGCCGGCGAACAGGGTACCTGAGGCCGGTGGTGGCGTCTGCATGCCGACCAGGATCATCGGTACGCCTTGTACCGCAACCAGCCGCCCCGGCACTTGCCGGGCCGTTCCATCACGCTCCAGGCGCTGCGCCAGGGCGAGGATATCGTCGCGCAAGGCCTGGGTGCTGCGCACAGGCGCCGTGCCCAAGGTCGCCAGGTCGAGGGCCTGCACGGGTTGCCACTGGGCGGCGCTCACCTGCCCTGCCGTATCCAGGTGGATCAGGAAGTCGAAGTTCATCCGGCTCAAGCTGGCGGAGGGTAGCGGCAGGATGTCGCCTGCCGCTGCCGAAGGCGCCAAGGAGAGCACGAAATTACGCAGGCGGTCATGGTCGCGTTCGAGCAGGTTGCCCACCAAGGCCCGGATATGCGTGGCTTCGGCCACCAGCAGTTGCTCATCCTCATGGTCCAGACGGCCCAGGATCAGCGTGTGCGCCAGCCCATGGATCGCCAGCAGGACCACCACCAGCGGTGGCGCGAAAAGCCAGAACAGTCGCTTGCGTAGCGTCATCGAGCGCTCCAGCGGCAAAGGCCAGCCACTAGAGGGCCGGCGCTGGGCAGCGCGTCGTGCCGGCGGCGCTGGCCTGTGCGACCATGCGGGCGAACCTGCGCAGGTTGTCCTGGTGCGCCGCGACCAACCCGGAGATGCTGTTGTCCGCCCTGCTTTGCAAGGTGCTGTGGCAGGACAGTTGGCTGTGCGGCGTGCCGTATCCCAGCCGCCAGTTCACATCGAGCAAGGCGTGCTGCCCCGGGATCGAGTCGAAGCGCTGCACCTCCACGCGCAAGGTCGCCCGGCCAGCCGCCCCGGTCGGCATTCCTAGCTGGTCCTGCAGGGCGCTGCGGAACTCGTCGACCAGGTTGGCCCCCCACCATTCGGTCTCCAGGATCACCAGCCCACTGTCGCCCTGGCGTATGACCAGTTGCGAACGATCGACCTGGGGCGGCAGGGTGACCTGCTGGATCGCGATATCGACGCCCGCCGGCCGCTCGGCAGGCTGCGCCGGCACCAAGGTGTGGTAGTGGATGGGGGCGCTGCTGCAACCTTGCAAGGTCGCGACCAGCCCGGCGGCCAATAGCTGTTTTGCCAGCTTGTGCATAGGGGTTCACTCCTTGGTTCAAGGCCGCAGGCCATCGGCATCGACGGCCTTGGGCCGCCCGCGTATCAGCGATTCGGGGTGCCTGCCCAGGTAGTCGGACAGGTCACGCAGCGAACGCGACATGCGCTCCAGTTCGTTGAGGGTGTCGTTCATTCTCTCGCGCTGCGGAGACCCCTCTGACAGCGCGGCATTGGCGGTCTGCAACGTGCCACGCAGCGCTTCCAGGGTCTGGCTGACATCAGGCAGGGTCTGCGTGTTGAACTGCTTGAGGCTGGTCTTCAGCTCGCGCAAGTTGCCGTCCAGGTCGTTGGCGATGCGTTCGATGGGCAGTTTGCTCAGGCGCGCGACCATCTGCTGCAGTTGCTCCTGCAGTTTGTCCAGGCTGCCGGGCACCGTGGGAATCCACAGGGGGCGTGCCGAAGCATCGAAGGCGACTTTCTGTGCGTCGGGGTAGAAGTCCAGGGATACATACAACTGGCCCGTGAGCAGGTTACCCGTGCGCGCCTGCGCCCGTAGGCCATGCGCGACAAAACTGCCGATCAGCTGGCTGCCGGCCTCCTCGTCCCCTGGCGCTCGCTTGAGCGCCCCGAACATCTTCAGGTAGACAGGCCCCAGGCGCTGCGGGTAGACCACCGCGTCCACCATGACTGGGAAGCTCTGTTTCTGTTCGTCGAAGTCGAGCTCGACCGCCGTGACCTTGCCGAACGCCACCCCCATGAACTCCACCGGCGCGCCAACGGCCAGGCCGCGCATGGACTGGTCGAAGCGCAGGCGCAGCGGCAATGCCTTGCCCGTAGGCGGTGCCAGGGCGCTATCGCGATCGGCATACAGTTCGAACGCCTGCTGGTCTTCGGCCAGCGCAGCCCCGGTGGCCGACTCGGGCTCACCGAAGACCAACCCGCCGACCAGGATCGACGACAGCGATTCGGTATTGACCCTCAAGCCATTGGCGCCGAGGTCGAGGTCGATCCCGCTGGCATTCCAGAAGCGCGTGTTGCGGGTGACGAAGGCATCGTTGGGCGCTTCGATGAAGATGCCGATGTCCACCCCCTTGCCATCCTCCTGCAAGGCGTAGGACACCACCTGCCCGACGGGGATCTTGCGAAAGTAGATCGGCGAGCCGATGTCGAGCGAACCCAGGTCCTGGGCATGCAGCGTGAAGCGCTTGCCCTTCTCGCCATAGGTGATCGGCGGCGGCGACTCCAGCCCGGTGAACGCCTTGGCCGGCGTCGTGGACTGGCCAGCATCGGCGCCGATGAAGTTGCCCGAGAGCAAGGTATCGACACCGGTGACACCGCCCGCCCCGATGCGCGGCCTGACGACCCAGTACTGGGCGCCCTCGGTGGCGAACGACTCGGCCTCCTTGGACAGTCGCACGGTGGCCAGCACGCTTTTCTTGTCTTCGGCCAGTTCCACCGAGGCCACTTCACCGATCACCACGCTGCGGTACTTGACCTGTGTCTTGTGCGCCACCAGCCCCTCGCCCGTCTTGAAGGAAATGGTGATCACCGGCCCTTCCTGCATCCAGCTGCGCACCACCAGGGAGGCGCCGATCAACAGCGCGATGATCGGGACGATCCAGACCAGGGACACGTTCCAGCGCCTGCTCTGCACCTGTGCCGCGGCCGGTTGCCGCTCGCTGTCTTGCACCATTCAGGCGTCCTCCTTGTGTGAAGCGCTGTCCCAGATGAGACGCGGGTCGAAACTCATGGCCGAGAGCATGGTGAACACCACGACCAGGCCGAAGAACAGGATGCCGGCGCGTGGTTCGATGGTGCCCAGCTCGCGCATCTGCACCAGGGCCGCGACCAGCGCGACCACCAGCACATCGAGCATCGACCAGTAGCCGATCAGTTCCACGAAGCGGTAGAGCTTGGTGCGTTGCCGGCATGCCCAGTCGCTGCGCCGCTGCACCGTGACCAGCAACATCAGCAAGGCGATGAACTTGATCGCCGGCACGCCGATGCTGGCGATGAAGATGATCAAGGCGATGTCCCAGGCCCCGCTCTCCCAGAACTCCAGTACACCGCCACCGATGGTGCTGTCGGTGCCCTGGCCGAGCATCTCGGTATGCATCACCGGCAGCAGGTTGGCCGGGATGTAGAACACCAGCGCCGTGAGCAGGTAGGCCCAGGTACGGGTGACGGCCTGTGTCTTGCGCGCATGCAGGGGCGCGGCGCAGCGCTCGCAGCGATGCGGGTGGCGGGTCAGGTCGCTGGCATGGCCGCAGCCATGGCACAGGCACAGCTTCAGTTCGGCGGCGGTGGGCGGCACGCTCATACCTGCTCCCAGAGCTGGCGGATGTCGCGCCCGGCGATATAGATCAACAGGACGCTGAGCGCGGCCATGGCCAACAGGCCGATGCCCGGGATCACATCGAGCAGGCCCGCGAGCTTGATCACGGCCACCAGGGCGCCCAGCAGGCAGACCTCCAGCATGCTCCAGGGCCGCAGCGCCTCCAGCCCCCGCATGCACCAGGCAAAGGCCGGCGCGCGGCGTTGGCACAAGGCGAAGGCCAGTACCCAGATCAGCAAGCCCACCTGCATCACTGGCGCGATGATGATGGCCAGCGCCACCACCAGGGCGATGAGGGTGATGCTGCCGCGGCTGAGGATCAGCACCGAGTCCCAGAGCGTCGCGCTATTGCTCAGGCCCTGCATGTTGATGGTCATGACAGGGTAGAGATGGGCGAACGCCAGGAGCACCGCGCCGGTCACGCCCAGGGCCAGGCGTTGCTGCACGGACAAGGCGCCATGGCGCTCCAGCACGCCCGCGCAACGTACGCACACGGCGCGCTGGTGGCGGGCCAGCGGCGTGCGCTGATACACCGCGTCGCAGTACTCGCAGATGATCACGTCCTGCTTCATCGCGGGTCACCGATGAACCAGCGGTAGTAAGGGTTGCTGCCATCCTCGCGAACCACGGTCCTCACCTCCCGTGCCCAGGCCTGGCGCTCGCCACGGTAGGCGTGCAGGCCCACGCCGTAGAAACGCCGCAAGCTCGCCCATTGCGCGTTGACCTGGGCGCGAAACGACGGCTGCACGTTGACCAAGGGCGGCTCACGGCGCAATGCCAGCAGCTCGGGCAGTACCCGGGTGATCTCCTTGGCACGGACCCACGGGGCGTACTCGATGCGTGGCTGGTCATCCGTTACCGCCGGTGCATCGCCGGCATAGGTCTGTAGCCCTTGGCGATCGGTGATCCAGGTCGCCAGCAGCGCGGCCGCCGAGTCGATGCCCACCTCGCCCAGCACGGCAGCCACCTCGGGCTGCGAAAAGCGCTGCTGGATGCGCGCTACGTCCAGTTGCAACGGCTGCAGGGAGCCCACCAGCAGCATCTCGTGAAACTCCGTGGTCCACAGCGAGGCATGGGGAAACACGTCGATGAAGCTGCGCACCAGCGAGCGGCTGTCCTCGTCGTTCTGTGTCGGCAACGGCAACCACTGGGCAACCACGCCATGCTCGTTCAGGCGGCTGGCGGCCAAGCGGTAGAAGTCGCGCGAATACAGGTTGACCACCCCGGCAGCCGAAGGTGGCGGCGGCTCCAGGGTGATCATGTCGTAGCGGGCCTCGCTGCGCAGCAGCTCACGGCGGCCGTCGCGCAGGCGAATGTCCAGGCGTGGATCGTCGATGGCCTCGAAGGTCCCACGAAAGTGTGGCGCGGCCCTCAGCACCTCGGGCAGCAACTCGGCCACCACCGGGTGCTGCACGTCGCGGTAGCGCAGCATGGCACCGGCGGTGATGCCGGTACCGAAACCGATGACCAACGCCGAGCGGGGCTCGCCGCGGTGAATCAACAACGGCAGCAACGCCTGCAGGCGCATGTAGCGCAGCGACGGCATGGCATCGCCGGTATTGGACACGCCCTGGATGTACAGGCGGCTGAACTGCCGTTGCCCCTTGCCTTGCTGTACCACCGCCACCGTGCCGCCCCGCCCCTCCTCATAGAAGCTCAGTTGCCCGCTGCGGGTGGCAGGCATCAATTGCGCCAGGTGCCGGGGCGACGTCAACAGGCCACAGGCAAGGGTCGCGATGCCGACGAGCAGCACCCCCACGCGCATCCGGCGGCTGACCTGCGTCCCTCGCCATACCGCCACACCGCCAATGGCGGCAGCCAGCACGGCGAGCAACGCCAGGCCACGCACCAGGCCCAGCCCTGGTACCAGCAGGAACCCTGTCAGCATCACGCCAAGGATGCCACCCAGGGTGTTGAGGGCAACCACGATCCCCACATCGCGGCCGACATGGGCACTGTCTACCGCCAGGCGCAAGGCCAGGGGAAACGCCGCGCCCAGCAAGGTCGTGGGCAGGAACACCACGCTGAGCGCCGCGACGGCGAAGCGTGCGGACATGCCCGCCAGTTCGCTGCCACCGAGGGTCAGCACCCAGCGCTCGGCCAGGCTCTGCGCGCCGACCAGCCACTGCCCCAGCCCGGCGACCTGGAGAATCGCCAGCAGCCCCGCACTGGCGATCAGCAGGCCGAACACGCCCCAGGGGTCGCGAATACGGTCCGCATGCCGCGCATACAAGGCGCTACCGAGCACGAGGCCGCAGAGATAGGTGGCCAGCACCACGGCGAAGGCGAAGGCCCGCGTGCTCATGAACTGCACGATCGACTGCGTCCAGATCACTTCGTACCCCAGCGCCACCCCGCCGGCCAGGCAATACAGGCCGATGGCCAGGCGTGCCGAGGCACTGCGTGCGGTGGTGGCCGCAGTGGCCTGGTGTGCCGGTTCGACGGGCGCGCGGGCTACCCACAGCGCGGCGACAGCAGCCAGCACGTTCAGCAATGCGGCGGCATAGGCACTGGCCAGCACACCGAGCGTTGGCAACAGCACGAACGCCGCCGCCAGGGTACCGGCGATGGCGCCCGCGGTATTGGCGGCATACAGGCCGCCACCTGCCCGGCCGAGCTCGCCCTCGACCGGGGACAGGGCGCGCACCAGCACTGGCAGGGTACCGCCCATGAAGAACGCCGGCAGGCCGACCAGCACGAAAGGCAGCACCCAGGCCAGCGGCCCCAGGCTGGCCTCCAGCCGGGCGAAGAGGCCCGCGGCAGCGCCAAGCCCCAGGGTTGCGGCGACCCCGAGGACCGCGACCAACACCTCCAGCCCGGCATACAACAGGACCGGACGGCGCAGACGGTCGGCCCACCGACCGAACGCCAGGCCCCCCAGCGCCAGGCCGGCGAAAAAAGCACTGATGGCCGTGGTGACGGCATACACCTCCACCCCCACCACCAAGGACAGTTGTTTGACCCAGAGCACCTGGTAGACCAGGGCCGCACCGCCGGAAAGGAACATCAGCAACGCGGTGATCGACAGCTGGGAACGTGCCATGGCCGAGGTTGCCTGGACTACCGCGCGACGGGGGCGCGAACGGGACTGACTGGCGGCTGATGACATGGCAAAGCCTTATCGAACGAAAGGAGGCCTGCGCCAGGAAGACTGCCGCAGGCCAGGGGACGGGCGCAGGCGCTGGCCTGCGTCCGCTTCCAGTCGGCGCTTATTTGGCGCCTTGCTTCATCTTGGCCTCGATCTGCCGGTCTACGTCGGCACGGATCTGGTCGATGCTGAAGCTCGCCGGACGCTGGCTGGGGGGATAGTCGACGAAGGTCTGCAGGAAGGCGGCAGCCCTGCGGGTGCCCTCGAAAATCAGGTAGTCGTTCTTGGCGAGCCAGTCGTAGTACTGGTCCGACACCACGTCTGCCCGCTCATATGGATCCATGCGCAGATGGAACAGCTTCGGTACCCGCAGGCATGTGAACGGCTCGCTCCAGACCTTGAAACCACCCGGGGCGCGCTGTTCGCAGAACACCAGCTTCCAGTCCTTGAAGCGCATGGCGACCAGGTCTCCATCGTCGCTGAAATAATAGAATTCCTCGCGTGCGCTCTTGTCGGTCTTGCCTGTCAGGAAGTCCAGCTGGTTATAGCCGTCCAGGTGCACCTTGAAGTTCTTGCCACCGACATCAGCCCCTTTGAGCAAGCGTTCCTTGATGTCCGCACTGCCAGCTGCCGCCAACAAGGTAGGGAACCAGTCCAGGCCGGAGAACATCTGGGTGGTCACTTCGCCCGCCTTGATCTTGCCCGGCCAGCGCACCATGGCCGGCACCCGGTAGGCGCCCTCCCAGTTGGAGTTCTTCTCGTTGCGAAACGGCGTGGTCGCCGCATCCGGCCACGACCACTGGTTCGGCCCGTTGTCGGTGGTGTAGACGACGATGGTGTTGTCGGTAAGCTTCAGGTCGTCCAACGTCTTGAGCAGCTTGCCGACGTCACCGTCGTGTTCGAGCATGCCGTCGGCATATTCGTTGCCTACCATGCCACTCTGCCCTTGCATCGACTCGCGTACATGGGTGAAGGCATGCATGCGTGTGGTGTTCATCCACACGAAGAACGGTTTGTCGGCCTTGGCCTGCTTGTCGATGAAGTTGATGGCCGCCTGGGTGGTATCGTCATCGATGGTTTCCATGCGCTTGCTGTTCAGCGCGCCGGTGTCCTCGATCTTGCCGTCGGCGGTGGAGCGGATCACCCCACGCGGCGAAGCGGCCTTGACGAAGGGGTCGTTGGGGTCCTTGGGCCAATACGGGCGCTCGGGCTCCTCCTCGGCGTTGAGGTGGTAGAGGTTGCCGAAGAACTCATCGAAGCCGTGGTTGGTCGGCAGGTATTCGTCCCGATCACCCAGGTGGTTCTTGCCGAATTGACCCGTGGCGTACCCCAGTGCCTTGAGCGCCTGGGCGATGGTCACGTCGCGATCCTGCAGGCCGACCTTGACGCCCGGCATGCCGACCTTGGACAGCCCGGTGCGCAAGGCAGACTGGCCGGTGATGAAGGTAGAGCGCCCCGCCGTGCAGCTGTTCTCGGCGTAGTAGTCGGTGAACATCAGCCCTTCCTTGGCGATACGGTCGATGTTCGGCGTCTTGTAGCCGACCACTCCGTGCGAATACGCACTGATATTGGTCTGGCCGATGTCATCGCCGAATATCACCAGGATGTTCGGCTTGTCCGCGGCCGTGGCCATCGAGCATCCCACTATCGCCGTCGCCGCCAGTGCGAACTGCGATAACCACCTTCCTGTGCGTTTCATTGGTGCTTCTCCGTTCTGGTTGCTTGTCGTATCCACGACTGCCTGTGCATCGAGAGACGACGCCTGCACGGACCTCTCGCAGCACTCCCTGTGGCTATCTATCAGTGTTGGCTCGCGTCCTGGTCGAAGGGGTAGACCTGTTTCCACGCCTTGGCCATGTCCACGATCACCCAGCCCTTGTCCCGGGCTTGGTCAAGCGCCTTGTCCAGCCGACCGACCTGGCTCTGCCGGTCGTAGGCCCATTCCCGCTGGGCATCGGTGTGGTGTACCAGCCCCGCCAGGCGCCGCCCTTCCCCAGCCATGGTCCACTGCAGCATCTGCAGGTCGCCGTCGGAGTTGCCGAACGCCAGGATCGGCCGACGACCGATGTAGGCCTCGATGCTCTCCGGCTTGCCGGGGCCGTCGTCGTTGTGGGTGAGCTGGGCCAGGCGCTGGATCGACAACGTCCCATCCTGGTCCTGGAAGCGCGTGGCGAAGGTGGTCCCGATCACCTGTTCAGGGGGAATGCCATAGACCTCTTCGGCGAAGGTGCGCATGAAGGCCACTTCACCGCCAGAGACGATGTAGGTCTTGAAGCCATTGGCGCGCAGGTACGCCAGCAACTCCAACATGGGCTGGAAGACCATCTCGGTGTAGGGTTTTTGGCTGCGCGGGTGCTTGCTGCTGGCCAGCCAGCGGCGGGCGTTCTGGCTGAAGGTGTCGGTGCTGATGCCGGTATGGGTGGCCGTGACGATCTGCATCAGGCCTTGCATGCCACTGGCCGCCAGGGTCTTCTGGTCATCCTCCAGCACGGCCTTGAACGGTTGCTGGGTTTTCCATTCCGGGTGCTGCGGCGCCAGGCGCTTGACCTCGGCCAGGGCGAACAGCACCTGGAAATACATCGGCTGCTCGCTCCACAAGGTGCCGTCATTGTCGAACACGGCGATTCGCTCGGCCACTGGCACGTAGTCCTTGCCCTTCTCGTCGGTCACCGCCTCGACGAAGGCCACGATCGCGTCACGGGATGCACTGGCGTTCCAGGAGGGCAAGGCATCCGCTGCCTGGGCCAGCAACGGCAGGATCAGCAAAAGTGTGAACAACCAGCGCCCTGGGCGGGAAACAGCGTTCAGATGCATATGACTTCCTTGATGAATGCAGGCAATGGGCCGAAGTCAGGGGTTGAGCCTCTTCAGGCCGTGTCGGGGTGACGCGGGCCGGGTGTGCTCGTCGACCGCACGTCGCAGCGCTGGTAACGTCTCCATCAGTTGGCTTGCCGTCGTCGTGTCCTGAGGCGAAACGCCATAGCGCGCCCTCAGAAACGCTAGCAAACATTTACTGACAGCAACGGGAAGTGCGCCCAGGCCCGTACTCATTTCACGACAACCCGTCGCGCGCCTGAGCCACAGGTACAGCGCGCCCAACTGCGGCGGTTGCTGGGCGAGCTGGCCCGGCACCTGCCGCCAGGCGTAGGCGGCCGAGGCGAGCCAGGCCTGCCTGCGCCGCGCGCGCCAGCGCCTCCAGGCGTCCCTTGGCATTTGGCTCCAACCCCGCCCCAGGTACCCTATCACCCCCACCACCAGCGCTGCGGTAACGATGAGCAGCCAATGGCCGGCCACCTGTACCCGGGC